>PEXF01000081.1 GCA_002779205.1 Candidatus Hydromicrobium americanum | reverse complement strand
CCTTTGATTCTGCTTCTATAAAACCAAATCCGTTCTCAGGGCTAAACCATTTTACAATTCCCTTTAATCTTGTCACTCCGTTTATAACCCCCTGGCCAGAGTTAATAAATAAATTCTATCTGCACCTGCTCTTTTTAAAACACCGGCAATCTCACCCAATGTGCTTCCCGTAGTCCAGACATCATCTACCAGCAGCAGATTTTTACCCGAGCTCAGGAGACAATTCTTAACTTTAAATGCTTCTTTTATATTGGTCTTTCTTTGCATAAAATCAAGGCCCTGCTGCTTTATAATTTTCCTTACTCTTAATATATTATCAGCAAATGGAATTTTAATTAACTTTGATAATGATCTGCATAATAATTCCATATGTTTACCCGGAACCGTGTCTATATAATCAATTTTCTCATATTCATAATTTCTAATATAAGTTTGTTTTAAAAACACGGCAATAACTTCTTTTAAATCATATATTCTATTATATTTATATTTCCTTATTATTCTTTTTATCTCTCCTTTATATATGGTAAAACTCCTGTGCTTGTAAAAATTGAAATCTTCATTCCTGCAAAAATTACACCCTTTATCATCCGGACTAATTCTGGATAGCGGCCTGCCGCAATACTTACATATTTTATCACCGATTTCTTTAATTTTAGATATGCACTGCCGGCAGATCAGTTCAGGACCAATTTTTCCACAAACAACACATAAGGGTGGAATAATAATATCTTTAAAAATATCAATCAAATTTTTATTAATTTTCCCTGGTATTTTCTGTATCAATATCAATTACTTCATTGGACATAATTTTTACACTTGGATGGATTTTTATTCCATCTTTTATAATGCTTCTGGAACCTATGACTGCTTTTTCCAAAATCGAAGCCTTGTCTTTTATTTTTGTATCATATCCTATAATTGCGCCAATCAGGGAAGCATCTTTTCCTATATAACCGCTGCCCCATTTTATACCTCTATACAAAACAGCTCTTTCATCTACAACAGTATTATTGCCCAGAATTATGGGGCCAAAAAGCTTTGCATCTTTTTTTATAGTGCAATTGTCTCCGATACATACCGGAGGAATTATTACTACTCCTTCCTGAATCTTGCAATTTTTTCCTACCCAGACACCTTCCTTGATTTTCTTTCCTGGAATATCAACCTTAACTTTACCTTCAAGTGCGTCAAAATTACCCTGCTGGTACTGGTCCAGACCTCCTACATCATTCCAATATTGACTATGACGGTAACCATAATATGAAACATTTTTACCTATCAGGTCAGGAAAAAGATTCCTGCCAAAATCACAAAACTGCTCCCGGTGAGGAAAGTATTTAAATATTTCCGGTTCAAAAATATATATTCCGCTGTTTGCCAGGTTTGATTTGGCTTCGCCACTTAAAGGTTTTTCCTGGAAGCCTTTTATCTTCATATCTTCATCCACCAGAACCACCCCATACTGGGAGGTGTCTTCTACTTCAGTCAAAATGAGTGTCGCCACACCACCTTTCTCTTTATGAAATCTTGCAGCATCAGTTAAATCAATATCAGTAAGGGCATCGCCGCTTATAACTAAAAAAGTACTATCTTTAAAAAAATCTTCTACATTCTTTACTCCTCCTGCAGTTCCAAGCAGTTCTTTCTCATATGAATAAACTATGTTTATCCCCCATCTTGATCCGTCACCAAAATAATTTCTTATTTCATCCGGATACCAGTGCAGATTACAAACAACATCAGTAAAATTGTGTTTTACAAGAAGTCTTATAATATGTTCCATAACCGGTCTGTTAACTATGGGAGCCATCGGCTTGGAGATTAAGTCTGTCAGTGGTCTCAGCCTTGTTCCCAGACCTGCTGCCAGTACCATAGCTTTGCTCTTATTCATTATAACTCTACACTGCCTCCGTTATTCATCTCTTATTATTTACCTCTTATTTTTAAAAATTTTACCAATACCTCTTTTATTCATTTTAGTTCAACACCGCTTCCATTATTTATCTCTTACTTTTAAAAATTTTACCAATATTCTTTTTGTAAGGAGGGTAGATTACCCCCTCTTCAGTTATAATTGCAGTTATATTTTCAGCCGGTGTGACATCAAAAGCCGGATTTTCTACTGCCATATATTCCGGGATAATAATTTTTCCTAAAACTTCTCTCACTTCTTTTTTATCTCTATATTCTATAGGGATATTATCCCCACTTTCTATTTTTATATCAACAGTTGAGATTGGAGCAGCAATATAGAACGGTATCCTGTAATATCTGGCAAGTATGGACAGGCTTAAAGTTCCTATTTTATTTGCCGCATCACCATTTGAAGCTATCCTGTCTGCACCAACAAGTACTGTATCAACCTCTCCTATTGACATAAAATACCCTGCCATATTATCAGATATAATAAAAAAGGGAATTTCTTCCTGGTGAAGTTCCCATGCAGTAAGTCTTGCCCCCTGAAGAAATGGTCTGGTCTCATCTACTATCACATTTGCCACTTTTCCTTCCGCATCCAAACTTCTTATTACTGCAAGTGCAGTGCCGTAGCCTGAAGTTGCAAGCGCTCCTGCATTGCAATGAGTAAGGATTTTAATTTTACCGGTTGCCTTATCGAAGATTTTCTTTCCATTCTGTCCAATTTTCCAGTTAATCTCCAGATCCTGCTTTCCAATTTCTTCGGCCTCTTCTATTAATTTGATCTTAATTTTGCTAACTTCCAGGTTCTTATCACTGGTTAAAATTTTTTTCATTCTATCCAGTGCCCAGAATAAATTTACAGCCGTCGGCCTGGTCCCGGAAAGTAATCTTATATTCTCATTTATATAATCTGCAAATTTTTCCTTATCTTCTCCCCTAAATTTTAATGCTGCCAGTGCAACACCATAACCGGCAGCGACTCCAATTGCAGGCGCTCCCCTTACAACCATATCTTTTATGGCTTTAGCTACACTATCTGCCGACTTACAACTCACATATACCTCTTTAAAAGGAAGTTTTCTCTGGTCTATTAATTTCAAAACAGATTTTTTCCATAAAAGGGTGCATACCCTGCTCATCCCCGGGCAGCGGCTTATGTTCCCATTTCCCATGAACTAAGATATTCCTCCTGCTCATGTGTTAATTTATCTATTTTCACTCCCATACTCTCCAGTTTGAGTTTTGCTATCTTCCTGTCAATTTCCTCAGGAACTGGATAAACCTTTTTTGAAAGACTGCTGCTATTTTCAAAGATATATTTTACACTTAAAGCCTGGTTTGCAAAACTCATATCCATAACACTGGCTGGATGACCTTCAGCAGCGCTCAGATTCACCAGTCTTCCTTCAGCAAGAACATGTATCTTCCTTCCGTCTTTCATAAGATATTCTTCAACAAAAGGTCTGACCTTTCTTTTCGATTTGCTATTTGTCTTGAGGTAGTTCAAATCAATCTCAGCATCAAAATGACCGGAGTTGGCTAAAATTACATTATCCCTGCAACTGGTTAAAATTACCTCGCCTATTACATTTTTGTTACCGGTAGCCGATACAAAAATATCACCCATTTTTGCAGCTTCTCTGGAACTCATTACATCATATCCGTCCAGTTTAGCTTCTAATGCCTTTAAGGGATCTACCTCCAGTATTATCACAGAAGCACCCATTCCTTTCGCTCTTGTAGCTATTCCCCTTCCGCACCAGCCGTAACCGGCAATAACAAACTTCTTACCGGCAAGCAGAACGTTGGTTGCCCTCAAGATTCCGTCAATAGTGCTTTGCCCGGTCCCATACCGGTTATCAAAAAAATGCTTGGTCTTGGCATCATTTACGGCAATGATCGGATAAAAAAGTACGCCATTTTTTTCCATGCTCTTAAGCCTAATCACTCCTGTTGTCGTCTCTTCCGTACCGCCATACACTCCTCCCAGCAACTCTTTTCTGCTGCTGTGAATGGTTGAAATCAAGTCTGCCCCATCATCCATAGTAACCTGGGGTTTTATATCAAGAACACTGTTTATATGCTTGTAATATGTCTTATTATCCTCACCTTTTATGGCAAATACCTTAATTTTAAAATCCTCAACCAGTGAAGCTGCTACATCATCCTGAGTGCTTAAGGGATTGGACGCACATAAAGCCGTATTGGCCCCTCCTTCTTTTAAAGTAATCATAAGATTTGCTGTTTCTGAAGTAACATGCAGGCAGGCCCCGACAGTCAGGTTTTCAAGAGGCTTATTTTTTAAAAAGTCTTCCCTGATCCCCTCCAGAACCGGCATCTCTCTTGCAGCCCATTCTATTTTATTTTTACCTTCTCTGGCTAAACCGATATCTTTTAAATCAAAATTCATTAAAACTTTCCTTTCTAATTTTTTTATTTCATATTTAATTTTCAATTCAATTTTGAAAGTTCAGCTTTCAGCGATTGTATTTTTTCTACCGGGCTGGGGTCAATGCCAGCTAAAAGTGCCAGGTATACACTGGCTATATCTCCAAGATACATCGTCGATAATGCTTTTGCCAGTTTTGATTTTCCTTCTACCGGTATTTCTATAACCTCACTTACATTTTCCCTGATAAGATTCAAAGTCACATCAATACGTGTCTTTATCCTTATTTCCTCATTCTTCTCTCTAAAAACCAGAAGTATGAATTTTCTGGTGGTTCCCTTAAGCCTTTCCCAGCCAACAGTTTCATTATGATTCAATTCTGGAAATTCATTCCACCAGCAGGGTGTTTTTGAATTCTCATTAAATTCACACTTCAGCCTATAAGCAACTGCCGACAGCAATCCTTCTGTCCCGTATACTATAGGCAAATTGTCTGAAATTTTTAAGGCTATTTTCTTTGCAAAATTTTTATCACTTCCAACATCCCCGTTGTAAAGACTGGCTTTTTCTTTTATCAGATCCAGAGCCTCTTCAATATCTCCGGAAGGTATGTTTATAATATCAAGATGATCCAGAGCCAGATAAGGTGGAAAAAATAAATAACCAATAGCGCCTCTGGGCTGCAGTCCTGACGGTATTTTTATTATTGTTTTACTGTTGCTTCTGGCAATACTCTCAAGCTTGCCCCCGGAACAGACAGTAAGGATTTCACATCCACGGTCCAATGCCTGGCTGACTGCAGAGATTGTCTCTTCAGTATTTCCGGAATAACTCACCGGAACTACCAGCCAGCCACTTTTTACAAAAGAAGGTAAATTATATCCTTTTACAACCTCAACAGGTGTATCAACATCATCTTTTATTAAAGCTTTGATAATATCACCGGCAAAACCTGATCCTCCCATCCCTAAAAAAGCAACTCCGCTAAATTTTTTTCCTTTTATTTTTTCTAAATCAGTTTTCCTCGTAATTTTTTTTGCTTCCAGCAGCTGCAAGTAAAAATTTTCTTCAACTTCCAGCATACCTTCCTTATCAATTTCTTTTATTTTACCCGGATCATCTAAAATATTCATACGAGACATCTCCTTAATCTTCTTTAAATGTTAATTTCCTGCAACATCCTTACTTCTCAAAAAATGTGACTGATGACTTTCTTTCCCAGTTCCTGGAGATATTTTACCTTTTTGTCACTTTCGCCTTCTGTATATATTCTTACAACTGCTTCTGTCCCCGATGGCCTTATCATAACCCAGCTTCCATCTTCCATAATATATTTATATCCATCTATGACAATAACTCTTCCGGCACCGGCTTTCTTTAAAATATCAGGGATACCTTTTTCAAGAAGAGATTTTAAACTTTCTTTCTTGCGCAAATCAATTTCATAATCAATCCGGTCAAATACAAAATATCCAAATTCATTATAAATTTCTTCTAATATCTGGTTTACGGTCATACCTGTACTGCATATTATTTCTAAAAGTTTTAAGCCCATGAGCATCCCGTCTCTTTCCGGCAAGTTTCCACCTGCCCAGAGACCTCCACTTTCTTCACCTCCTATAATAACTCCACCTTTTAAAATTTCCTCTGCTATGTATTTGAACCCTACAGGAGTGGTGATAAGCTCCAGATTATATTTTGAACATATTTTATCCACTATAGAGGAAAGATTTACTGACTTCACCACTTTACCTTTCATTTTCTTTTTGGTGGCTAAATACCATAAAACTATAGCGTAAATATGATGTGAGCTAATATAATTTCCGTTCTCTCCCAGGACGGCAATTCTATCCCCGTCGCCGTCCAGACAAATAGCCAATTTACATTTTTTATCCTTAAGGATACTTTCAGCTTCAGCAAGATTATCTCCAATAGGCTCGGGGTTTATACCTCCAAAAGCCGGATTTAGAGCTGAATGTATTTCCGTAAGATTTTTAGGATTGAATGTTTCGATAATGCTTCTATATATACCCCGTGCTGCTCCATACATTGGATCCAGCAGCAGACCAAAATCAAAACCTTTTATAACATCCCTATTTACCTGACCGAGAATATTTCGCCTGTAGCTGGATATAAAATCAACTTTTTTAATATTGTTGCCGTTAGTGCTCTTAGAATATAAAAAATCCCTGTAATTTGCAGTATTTTTAAATACTTCACTGATTTCATCTTCAATCTTCATTATTATATCCATAGCAGCCGAGCCGCCAAAAGGGCCTTTAATTTTATAACCATTGTAATAATAAGGGTTATGACTTGCAGTAATCA
>PEXF01000163.1 GCA_002779205.1 Candidatus Hydromicrobium americanum | reverse complement strand
TTATTATTTATTTGCAAATTAAATTCCAGGCTCTCATCTTATCTCTTAAAAGAGAATAAGTTTTCTCGCATGTTTCTGTAAAGATGTTGGTAATTAAATAAATAAAAAAATATAATAATTATTAGTAGGTGGGAAACCTCCAACCATAATATTTTATTGGATTTTAAAATAAAAAAAATATGCAAAAAAGCGTTAACTATAAGAGATGAAGAATAAAAGATTTAATCATTAAAAGTTCACTTTTTAAGTCCAAGGAGGAGTTTTATGGAGATTCAAGAAAAGTTTAATTTTGGGGGTTGGAAGAACTGTATCCGTATGACCAACGGGGAAGTAGAAATAGTAGTTACCACTGACGTAGGACCAAGGATTGTCCGTTTCGGATTTGTGGGGGACCAGAATCTTTTTAGAGAATTTAAACAGCAGCAGGGAAAAACAGGCGGAGATGAGTGGCTGATATACGGGGGGCACAGGCTCTGGCATGCGCCTGAAGTAAAACCCCGCACATATTTTCCCGATAATAATCCTGTGAATTATAATTGGAATGGGGAAACTCTCAGGCTTATTCAAAGTATCGAGGCCACAACTGGCATTCAAAAAGAAATGGAAATAAATCTGGGTTCAAACAATAATAATGTCAGGATTTTACATAGACTGGTTAATAAAAATCTATGGGGGATAGAAATAGCGCCGTGGGCACTTTCAGTAATGGCACAGTGTGGAAGGGCGATAATACCCCAGGAGCCTTACAGGTCCGGCGAAGAAAATCTTCTTCCTGTACGTCCCCTGGTGCTATGGTCTTATACGGAAATGAAGGATCCCAGATTTATCTGGGGAACAAAGTTTATCCAGGTAAAGCAGAATCCCAGTGCAAAAACTTACCAGAAAATTGGCGTTTTAAATACACTCGGGTGGGCAGCATATTACCTTAACGGGCAACTTTTTGTAAAGAGGTATAATTACAATCCGGAAGCAAGGTATCCTGATTTTGGAGTAAATACAGAAATTTATACTAATCCAGAGATACTGGAGGTTGAAACACTTGGAGGTATGAAAAAAGTGCTTCCAGGGGGATTTGTTGAACATGTTGAAAACTGGTTTTTATTCAAAGCCACACTGAATGAGGATGAAGAATTTCTGGAAAGCGAGTTAACCCCCATAATACAGGAGACAGACGCAAAATTTTAAAGGATCATTGGTTTTTGATAGTTTAGACTGCTGAAAAAGGGTATAAATTATTATTACGGATTGTTATAACTTCTTACTACCTTTATAATTTCTCTTATATGTTCGGGTGTACTTCCACAGCATCCTCCAACTATTGACGGCTTATAAGGAAGAAATTTCTCTATGTTGGAAGCCATGATTTCTGGAGTCTCGTTATATATGGTTTTACATTCTACCAGAACCGGTAGGCCGGCATTAGGCTGAAAGATAAGCCTGGCTTCCGGGTTTGCTTCTCTCATCTTTTTAACCACACCAATCATCGCAGCTGATCCTATACTGCAGTTTGCCCCAACTATATCACTGCCTGCATTAATTAACCTGCTAGTAACATCTTCTGCTTTATTTCCCATTATAGTTACACCATTTTCACCAAAAGAAAGAGTGCAGGCAATAGGAATATCTTCCGATATTTTTCTGGTTGCTTCAATTGCGGCTAAAGCTTCATTTAAGTCCATTATGGTTTCGATTATTATCAAATCTACTTTTTTACCTATCAGTATTTCTGCCTGCTTTGAAAATGTGCTAACGGCATCTTCATATTTTAAGGTACCTGCGGGCTCCAGCAGTTTTCCCAGAGGCCCTATATCGCCGGCAATAAATATGGGCTTCTCATCTCCAGATTTAGATCTGTATATGTTTAAAGCTTCTTTTGCAGCATTTACTGCATTCTCGTTTATTTTTTTAGTTTCATTCTCCAGCCTAAAAGACTCAAGTTTGATGGGAGTAGAACCAAAAGTATTAGTCTGGATGATATCCGAGCCTGCTTCAAGATAACTTAGATGAATATCTATTATCTTTCTAATATTGTTGTTGTCTATGTTTAATGAATCAGGGTATTCGGAAATACCGGCTGAAAGCAGGGTTGTTCCCATAGCCCCATCGCTAACAAGAATTTTTTTATTGATAATATCTAACAGTTTTATTTTGTTGATATTGTTGTCTTTTATCATTTATTTCTTCTTTGCCATCTTGTTTTTTTAAGCATTTTTTTATGCTTTTTCTTTCTCATTTTTCTTCTTCTCTTTTTAATGACCGAACTCATAATACTTCCTTTAAGGTTAGTGTCTTTATAAAATAAAAAATTTTTTTATAGATTTTTAAAAATGTTATTCTTATAACAAGTAAGCTATTATAACAGAAATAATTCTGTTATTACATTAATAATTTAAAAAAATTTAATGCGAAACTGGAATATTTGTAGCCAATGCCCTGGTTGATTTAACAAAATGGCCTTTAATATTTATCAGGAATATAATTAAAAAATGAATAAAAAATGAATTTCTATTGACATACAATATATAGTGTATTAATATATAAAGGTACACAATATGATGAGTTAATTAGCTTAATTTATTGAATTGTTTAATTATAAATTCGGGGGTATTAATTAGTGGAAAACATTAAAAAATCCGATAATAAAAAAATTCAGGATAATTATTACCTCAATAAAAAAATCAATCTATCAGAAAATGCTATAAAAGTTCTGGAAAGAAGATATTTAAAAAGAGATGAAGAGGGAGTCCTGCTGGAAAAACCCATAGATATGTTTGTAAGAGTTGCCAGAAACATAGCCTCTGCAGAAAAGAAGTATGGGAAAACAGAAGAAGAAGTAAGAGGGATTGAAAAGCAGTTTTTTAATATTATGACAGACCTTGATTTTCTTCCAAATTCCCCAACCCTTATGAATGCCGGTAAAGAGCTTCAGCAGTTGGCGGCCTGCTTCGTTCTTCCGGTAGGTGATTCTATGAATGATATTTTTGAAGCACTGAAGGAAACTGCGCTAATCCAGAAATCGGGCGGCGGGGTCGGGTATTCATTTTCCAATATAAGACCGAGAAATGATGTAGTTCTTTCCACCAAAGGGGTTTCAAGCGGTCCCATATCTTTTATGACTGTTTTTAATGCTGCAACTGATACTATAAAGCAGGGTGGAACAAGGAGAGGCGCAAATATGGGGATACTGAGAGTAGACCATCCTGATATTTTGGATTTCATTACATCAAAAGATAATAATGAAAAATTGACTAATTTTAATATATCTGTTGGAGTGACTGAAACATTTATGAGAGCAGTTGAAAATGATGACGAATATGAGATTATAAATCCGAGAACTAAAGAGGTAGTGGATAAGTATAGAGCAAAGGAAGTGTTCGGTAAAATTGTTGAACATGCGTGGAAGAATGGTGATCCTGGTATTATATTCCTTGATAGGTTAAACAAAGATAATCCAACTCCAGACCTGGGACAGATTGAAAGCACCAATCCGTGCGTTTCGGGTGAAACTTTAATTTCTACTGACAGAGGTTTTATTAAGGCCAGGGATTTATATGAGAGAGTTAAAGCTGGCGAACATGTAAAAATACTTTTTGATAGGAGGGCTCTAGAGTACAAGGTTTCAAAGGAGTTTGCAGATAAAAATTTAGATATTTTTGAAAGCGAAAATATAAAATCCTGGAATAGAGGCAAAAAGGATATCTACAAGCTGGTTACCTATTCAGGTTATGAACTCGAAGCTACTGCTGAACATAAAGTACTAACTACTGGTGGGTATAAAAAGCTTATAGGGCTTGTTAAAGGCGATGAGGTTTTAGTTAATCCAAAAGTATTTGTTAGTGAAAAATTTAATGAACTGAGTATTTATAATAAACAATATATAGGAAGTTTGTCTTTTGCAGAAAATGATTATAAAGAAAATCGAAACAAAATGGTTACTCTTTTAGAAAGAGAAAAGCTTTCTTCTGATAATTACTATAATAAATTCATTGATAGGGTAGAAGAAATAAAATATACGGGAAAGAAGGAAGTTTTTGACTTTAATGAACCCATAAGTAATTCCTATATTGCTAATGGAATCGTAGTAAGAAACTGCGGCGAGCAGCCATTATTGCCCTATGAAGCATGCAATCTGGGATCCATAAATCTGGCGCATATGGTAAAAGAGGAAGAGGGTATAAAAAAAGTAGATTATGATAAATTAAAAAAGATTGTCCACATAGCAGCGAGGTTCCTGGATGATGTCATTGATATGAGCAGGTACCCGCTGGAAAAAATAAGGAAGATGGCACATGGGAATAGAAAAATAGGCCTGGGGGTAATGGGATACGCTGATTTACTTATAATCCTTGGTATCCCCTATAATAGCGAGGGGGCTCTGGAACTTGCCCAGAGGGTTATGAGCTTCATTCAGGATGAATCCAAAAACGCATCAAAGGAACTGGCAAAAGAAAGAGGAGTATTTCCAAACTTTAAAGGCAGTATATATGATAGCCCTGATGGTTATGAAATTAGAAATGCGACAACTACAACCATTGCTCCTACCGGGACTTTAAGTATTATTGCTGACTGTTCAAGCGGAGTGGAACCGCTGTTCGCCATATCTTTTGTTAAAAACGTTATGGACAATGACAGGCTTTTGGAAGTTAACAAATATTTTAGAAAAGTTGCAACGGATGAAGGTTTTTACAGCGAAGAGGTAATGGAGAAGATAGCTGAAAGTGGTAATCTTAAGGATCTTGATGAAGTGCCTTCAGGATATAAGAGGATATTTGTTACAGCACACGAGATATCCCCAAAATGGCATGTGCGGACTCAGGCGGCTTTTCAAAAATTTGTAGACAATGCAGTATCCAAGACTGTTAATTTTCCCAGTAGTGCTGCAGTTCAGGATGTAGAAAATGTATATATGCTGGCTTATAGACTGGACTGTAAGGGTATAACTATTTTCAGGGATAAGAGCAGAGGTACCCAGGTACTCCAGGTGGAAGGAAAGAAAAAAGCTAAAGAAAAAAAGGTAAAAGCCAGTGCTGACGGGAAAGAAACAAAAAAAAGAGTAAAAAGTTATCCGGAGGAAAAATCAAAAGAGGGGGGAAAAGAAAAAGAGGTTAAATTAAAACCCAGGCAGAGACCGGAAGTTACCTACGGTATGACCAAAAAATATAAAATAGGGGGCTGCGGGAAACTTTATGTAACTGTAAATTCAGATGAAAACGGTATATGTGAAATATTTATAAATACCGGTGAAGAGGGATGTACTGCCTTAACTGAAGCTGTGGGCAGACTTATAAGTATTGCCATTAGATCGGGTATTGATATCGAATCGGTAAAGAAACAGGTGGAAGGAATAAGATGTATCACCTGCATTGCTGATACTGAAACCCATGTTCTTTCCTGCCCTGATGCGATGGGGAAAGCTATAGATTTTTACTTGAATGGATCCAATAAATTTGATTTGGATATAACCAGCGGCCCAAGGTCTATTATGATATGTCCTGAGGAAGGTTGCGGAGGAATAATGGAACCTGAAGGTGGCTGTTATATCTGCAGAAACTGTGGTTTCTCCAAGTGTTCTTAATTCGTGTTTTAGTCTTTTAAAATCTTTTCCAGAGATGATTTATATATGTTATAGTCACCTTCAGAAAATAAAACCATTTTTACAAGTTCAATTTCCGGGTGCTCCTTTAAGAAATCAGTAATAGTTTTAAGAGCAATTATCGAAGCTTCCTTTACAGGATAACCAAAAACCCCGGTGCTTATTGAGGGAAAGGAAATACTTTTAATATTCTTCCGGGAAGCTAGAAGTAAGCTATTTTTATAGCAGTCTCTAAGATGTACCGGGTCGTCTGCACTGCTGCTATAAACAGGACCAACGGTATGGATCACATATTTGGCTTTAAGGTTATATCCCCTGGTCAGTTTTGCTTCACCTGTATTGCACCCTCCCAGAGTTTTGCATTCTTCCCACAACTTCGGTCCTGCAGCTCTGTGGATTGCGCCGGATACTCCGCCGCCGGGAGAAAGTTGCTTGTTTGCGGCATTAACTATTGCCTCTGTATCCTGTCTGGTTATATCACCGGCTATCAGTTTCAGAATTGAATTTCCAATTTTATATTTTATAGGCATGAGTATTTCTTCTTTAATGTTTAATTTTTTAAATTATAATGATATTTTTATAGTCAATCAAGGAAATGTTTTTTTAAAATTCCATTTAGCTAATTTATAGAGCTTTAACGCTATCAGCAATCAAGCATATTGGTATTAAAAGATTCTTTAAGAATTATCTTCTATACTAATTTTGACAAACATTTTAGAGAACAGAGTTTTAAATTATTGCCCTGATCATATTGACTTGATCAAAATTTGCTAGGGGCGGTTACTGGTATAAACTTTTCTTTTTTTATAGATTATTTCGTTTACAAAATTAATGATTAGAACCGGTATAACCGAGCTTGCTATAATAAGCAGCCAGTGGTATAGGTTCAGGCCGGCTGTTTTAAATACACCCTGGAGCCAGGGAATATAGATTATTCCGATTTGAAGCAGAACGGATACAATTATTGCGAGATTAAGATATTTATTCTCAAATATATGTCTTCTAAATATACCCTTGTTTTCAAACCTGAAGTTAAATGTATGAAGCAGCTGGGTTATCACCAGAGTGGTAAAAACAGAAGTCTGAAAGATTTCCCTGTCGTGGAGGAGATTATGAGTATTGAAGAGTATGGGACCGGCAAAATATATAAAAAGCGCTCCGGAAGTCAAAACCAGTCCC
>PEXF01000131.1 GCA_002779205.1 Candidatus Hydromicrobium americanum | reverse complement strand
TGGTTACTGGATACAACGAAAAATACTAACAAAGCAGATTATTTCTGTCAAAATATTTATCTTTATCATTATATCAAAGTTAAAGAGCCGCTTAGCTGCTTCATATCGTCTTTTTATCTGTCCTGGCATTAATGAGATCGGAGGTTTAGTTAATCAGTCACTTAAAGACATCTTTATAATCTTATCTACCAGCTCCTCGAAAGATATACCTGCTTCTTCTGCCGCCATTGGAAGAAGACTCGTGTCCGTCATGCCTGGAGAAGTATTTAATTCCAGGACGTAAGGAATTTTCTCTTTTTTATCTAGCATGATATCAACCCTGGATAGTTTTGTGCATTTAAGAGAATTATGGACTGCAATGGCTACATCTTCCACTTTTTCATTTAAAGAAGAGGAGATTCTGGCTGGAACAAAGTAATCTGTTTCTCCAATTTTAGACCTTGATTCAAAATCAAAAAATTTCTTTTTTGGTACTATTTCTACGATTGGGAGTGCCTTTGGTTTTTCTTTTCCAATAATGCTTACTGCGAGTTCTATCCCGTCAATAAATTTTTCCAGTATTACTTTTTTGCTATAACCCAGAGCGGAAATTATAGCATCGGGTAAATCCTCTGCATTATTTACCATTTTTATTCCGAGTGCGGACCCTTGCGCAGATGGTTTTACTACAAGCGGCAGACCTATTTTTTTTACTATGAAAGGCAGCAGCTTTGATGAACCTAATTCCCTGAATGAACTTGCATTTAAAAAGTAAAAGGGCGGTGTGGGTATGCCAAGACTTATAAATATCTGTTTTGAAATTATTTTATCGAAACTTAAAACATTAGGATAAACACCCGGACCGGTATAAGGGATATTCAGCACTTCTAAAATTTCCTGAATAGTACCATCTTCTCCGTCTTTTCCGTGAAGCGCAATATAGGCAAGGTCTATTTTTTCTGAATCCAGGTTATCTACTATAGATTCGTCTATATCTAACTTTATGACATTATGGCCCAGTTTCTTAAGTGCATTTGAAACTCTCTGGCCGCTTTTTATGGAAATTTCTCTTTCAAGAGATCTTCCTCCCATAAGTACAGCGATATTTTTTTTCATTTTTACCACTCTTTTATTAAATTGATATTTTTATTTAAAACTTTTGTATAATTTAATTTTCTCTTTTACTATCCTGGATAAAATTTTAATACCTTTTTCTATTCTGTCGGTATTTTCAGTGCAGAAAGCAAGTCTTGCTTCATTTAGCCCTTTATCATCTGCATAAAAACCGCTGCCTGGAACATAAGCCACTTTATTTCTCACAGCATCAGCCAGAATTTCTTTGGTATTCAGATAATCAGGAAGTTTTAACCATATGAAAAAACCTCCTTTCGGTTTAGACCAGCTGGAATTTTTCGGAAAATTGTCCTCCAAAGTCTTTATCATGACATCTCTTCTCTTAGAATATGTGCTTATGAACTGCTCTATATTCTCAAGCCATGACGGATCTGAGAAATATTCATAGGCAATTCTCTGTGTAAAAGTGCTCACACAAAGAATTGTAGACTGGATACCCAGGATTATTTTCTCCAGTATAGGATGCGGAGCCACAATCCATCCTATCCTAAAGCCGGGAGCAAAAAGTTTTGAAAGTGTGCTCAGGTAAATAACATTCTGGTTGTCACCTTTGGTATCAAGTTCCTTTATGGTAGGGAGAGGCTTGCCTTCATATCTAAGCATTCCATAAGGATTATCTTCCAGTATTATAGTTCTGTATTTTTTTGCAAGTTCCAGTATCTTTTTTCTGCGGTGAAGATTTAAAGTTGTTCCGGAAGGGTTAGAAAAATTGGGTACTAAATATATGAATTTTACCTGAACTTTTTTCTTTTCCAGTTCCTTTAGCCTTTCTTCTAAACTGGAAATATTAATCCCATTATCATCTACAGGTATTTCAATTATTTTTGCTTCATAAGAGCTAAATGAGTTTAGTGCTCCGGTATAGGCAGGTGACTCTACAATAATAATATCACCAGGGTTGATAAAAACTTTAGCTAAAAGATCGAGAGCTTGCTGCCCGCCTGTAGTGGTGATTATATCTTCTTCTACTACATCCAGACCCTCCAGTTTCATTACTTCTATCAATTTAGTTCTAAGCGGATAATAGCCATCAGAACCGCCATATTGCAGACTTATATCCCCATCTGCTTTTAGAATTCTTTTAATATACCTCTCTAATTTTTGAAAACTTAGAGCTTTTACTTCAGGGAGACCTCCTGCGAAGGAAATGATGTCCGGTCTTACGGAAAGCGAAAGCAAATCCCTTATCTCGGAAGAGAACATATTTTCAGTTCTATTTGAATACAGATGTTGCCAGTAATCAAATGTAATTTTTTTACTCATAAAAAATCAGCCCTGCCAGGGTTTTAATGCTCTTATTGTTTGTAAATAAGTAATATATATTAAAAACTCTAAAAGTTCAAAAAAGTTTTTAAAAGTTTAAACAATTCTTTATAGTGCTATAATTATCGCAGTATAAGATTTTATATTTTTTTCTATAGCTATGAATCTGAATTTAATGATAAAAGATCTTTCTTGCGAACAACTGGGGAAAATAGAATTTAAATGTATTGAATGCAGTTATTGGTTTGACTGTGAAAAGACCGGTTTTTTAAAAGAATTATCTAAAGTTCAAAGTATCCGTGAATTAAGTAGCTTCCTCAAAGGCAGGTTGTTTGAAAAAAGCACCAGGAAAGATAAAAGAAAAGAAATTATTTCCTTTAAAGAACACGGGGGGAGAATCAAAGCTGCCTTTGTCAGCGGGAAGTGCGTCGGAATTATTCTGGCGGGAAACTACTATCTTTTTCCCAGGCTAAGAAATTTTAATGTTTTTCCTCCGGATTTTGACAGTGTTTTTTTGGGCTGTATTTATGTAATTTCCGAATACAGAGGTATGAATGTGGCAAAAAGACTGCTGGTTGAGATTGAAAAGGATTTAATAAAAGAGAAAGTGAAATCAATAGAGTCTATTGGCAAGAGATTAAATGATGATATAGATGAAGAGGAATATGAGAACAGCCCACTTATTCCATTTAAATTTCTCATAAAAAATGGATTTTATTTAAAGAAAAATGATCCTCTTTTTCCTCTTTTAAGGCTGGATTTAAAAAGCATAGTAATTGATTTTGCAGAAAGTAAAACATTGCTTGGTAAAATAGCTTTAAGAAAAGAAGTAAAAAGTCCTATAATTATAAGGAACAGGTAACCGTTCTTTAATGATTACTTATTTAATTTTTTAATTTAATTCCCGAGTTTTTTAGAAGAATTGGTATAAAAAATTTAAGTTTTTTTATTTATAAAAAAAGAAAGGAGAATAAAATGGATAAAAGAACGAAGTTTGTACTGGATGAGGAGGAGATACCAAATCAATGGTATAATATCCAGGCAGATTTGCCCAAGCCTCTTCCACCACCTTTGCATCCAGCTACAGGGAAACCTCTAACTCCTGATGATCTGGCTCCACTATTTCCTATGGAGCTGATAAAGCAGGAGGTTAGTACTGAGCGCTGGATTGATATTCCTGAAGAGGTAAGAGATATCTATAGGCTATGGAGGCCTACTACCTTGTTTCGGGCACATAGACTGGAGAAAGCTCTGGATACACCAGCTAAGATTTTCTACAAATATGAGGGGTCAAGTCCTCCTGGAAGTCACAAACCTAATACAGCTATAGCCCAGGCTTATTATAATAAAAAAGAAGGTATCAACCGTATGACTACCGAGACCGGAGCTGGCCAGTGGGGAAGCGCTCTATCTTTTGGAGGTGCGTGCTTTGGCGTTAAGATTAAGGTCTATATGGTAGCTATCAGTTACAAACAGAAGCCCTATCGTAGGATAATGATGGAAACATGGGGAGCCGAGTGTGTACCCAGCCCCAGTATGGATACCAAAGTAGGACGGGACATGCTGGCAAAAGACCCCGATTGTCCCGGTAGCCTGGGATTGGCTATTAGTGAAGCTGTAGAAGATGCTGTTTCACGTGATGATACCCATTATTCCCTTGGCAGTGTACTCAATCATGTTCTTCTGCATCAAACCGTAAATGGCTTGGAAGCAAAAAAGTTGATGGAAAAGGCAGATGCTTATCCGGACATTATTGTCGGCTGTGTTGGCGGCGGATCAAATTTTGCAGGTCTTTTTCTGCCTTTTATCAAGGATAAAATAGACGGTACAAAACCAGATTTACGTATAATCAATGTGGAACCAACAGCAGCTCCAAGCATGACCAGGGGACCTTATGCCTATGATTATGGTGATACGGCAAAACTTGCACCAATTATTAAGATGTATACCCTGGGACATGATTTTATCCCTGCTCCGATTCATGCTGGAGGCCTTCGGTATCATGGAATGGCGCCTATTATCTGTCACCTTAGTGAGCTCGGTCTTGTTGAAGCGAGAGCTGAACATCAGATTGCTACTTTTAAGGCAGGAGTAACCTTTGCTCGAGCTGAGGGTATTATCAGTGCTCCGGAGACAAATCATTGTATCAAGGTAGCCATTGATGAAGCTTTAAAGTGTAAGGAGTCGGGAGAAGCAAAAACCATTCTTATAGCTCATAGTGGACATGGACATGTTGATATGGCTGCTTATGATGAATATCTTTCAGGTAAACTAAAGGATTATGAGTATCCTAAAGAAAAGATAGATGAAGCTTTAAGTAAGCTACCAAAAGTTTAGTGAAGCTCGCATTCTATTTTTGGAGGGATTTTAATTTTAAAATCCCTCCCCTTCTTTAAAAAAATCTTTTTCAAAAATAATAATTTTGGTTAGAACCATTGAACTGACTTGAATACTAAAAATTTCATAACGAAAAATTTCTACTTGATTTTTTTTTAATTAGTCTATATATTATATGAGAAAATTTCATTTTGTATTAATAATTACATTTGTAATAGGGGTTTCTTCAAAATAATCATGTCTTAAATTTCTAAAAATATTGGTTTATAAGCATGTATATATTTTTTTAAAGCAGTCTATTGGCCTAAGCGAATAATTAAAATCCTTTTTAAAATATATTTAAAAGTTATAAGAGATTAACAATTAACTCCAGAAACTTTAAAGTAACAATTTTTAAACATAATCCATTGTTATTCGAGCCATTTAGGAGTTTTAAATAGACCATAAAAAGAAATTATCATAAGAGGTGAAAATTTGAATAAAAAGAGCCCAAGCATGAAAGGAGTATCTATTAATGACTGAGTTGGAAGAATTAAGTAGGGGATTTCTCGATGGGAAAGTTTTAGCTGACCTGAGAGTTATTGCCAGGCAATTAAATATTCAGGGAATTTCTAAGTTAAAGAAAGATGAACTGGTAGAAAAGATATTGGAAGAAGTATCTGATGACGGTATGGAATCTTTATTGAAAGACAGAGCTATAGCTAAAGAAGATGTTGAAGTTGCAGAGAAAGAAAAAGAGGAAGCCGAAAAAGAAACTATTGCGGAAGCAGGAGTAACAGAAGAAAAAGAAAAGAAAAAAATGGAAGCCGCAAAAAAGCCAGAATTTGAGTTATATAAGGAAAGAATGAAAGGGATACTTGATATATTAGCTGATGGCTATGGTTTCCTGAGGACGTCTGGATACCTGGCTGGTTCGCATGATATATATGTTTCTCAATCTCAGATAAGAAGGTTTCGCTTAAGGCAGGGAGATGAAGTATATGGTCAGGTGCGGCCGCCAAAAGAAAGTGAAAAGTACAATGCACTGCTTAGAATAGAAAAAGTAAATGGAGAAGATCCAGAATTTATACGCAGCAGGATACCATTTGAAAAATTAACTCCTGTATATCCTATGGAGCGGTTAAAATTAGAGACAAATGAGTCAGATAATATTACTCCAAGAATAATAGACTTGATTGCTCCCATAGGAAAGGGTCAAAGAGGTCTTATTGTATCTCCCCCAAAAGCGGGTAAAACAACTATACTAAAAGATCTCGCAAATAGTATTTCTACTAATAATCCTGAAGTGTATATTATAGTTCTATTGATTGATGAAAGGCCTGAAGAAGTAACTGATATGGAAAGATCCGTAAAGGGAGAAGTAATAAGCTCAACATTCGATCAACCATCAGATAGTCATATCCAGGTTGCAGAGCTGGTGCTTCAGCGGGCAAAAAGACTGGTTGAACATGGTAAAGATGTTCTAATACTTCTGGACAGTATAACCCGTCTTGCCAGAGCATATAATCTGTCAATCCCTGCCAGCGGCAGAGTTTTATCCGGTGGAGTGGATTCTTCTGCCTTATTCCCACCAAAAAGATTCTTTGGTGCAGCCAGGAATATTGAAGGTGGCGGAAGTCTTACCATACTTGCTACTGCATTAATTGAAACCGGAAGCAGAATGGATGATGTTATATTTGAGGAATTTAAGGGTACCGGTAATATGGAAATTAACCTTGAAAGACATCTGGCAGATAAGAGAATTTTCCCTGCAATTGATATAACCAGATCCGGGACCAGAAAAGAAGAATTACTTATGGAAAAAGAAGAAGCAGGTACAGTATGGAAACTTCGAAGATTAATCTATGAAAAAGAGCCTGAAGTAGCATTGGAGCAGTTAATAGACTATATCAGGAATACAAAGTCCAACGATGATTTTCTTAGAGCTATCAAAGCCAGTTTTGATAAAGAAAAAAAGTTATAGCATATAATATTTCTAAATCAATAAAAATCTAATTACACATTACATATAGATTTTTATAATATTTTTTTAACTCTTTATTTTTTGGCCATTTTTGCCTGATTATATTTACGGCTGGTAATAT
>PEXF01000104.1 GCA_002779205.1 Candidatus Hydromicrobium americanum | reverse complement strand
TATCCTATCCCCGCTTTTTATCATACTAGAGGACTCTATAGTTTTTAAAGCTTTGATTATAATTTCATCTCTGGCAAACTTGCAGCTATATATTTCTTTCATTTCAGAGCTCATACTACTACTGGTTAAGAATTAATTACTTTCAACTACAAAATTTATTCTTCTAATGTCATTTGCTTTACCGATTCTTTCATCAATATCAATCACAACTGCATTAATCATATAATCATCTTCTGCCACTGTAAATTTCTGCGGCATTAATTTTAAAAATCTTTCAATTATATTTTCTTTCTTTACTCCGATAACCGAATCTCTCGGCCCTACCATACCCACATCGGTGATGTATGCGGTTCCGCCAGGGAGTATTCTCTCATCAGCAGTTTGAACATGAGTATGTGTACCAACCATCGCGCTTACCCTGCCATCCAGATACCACCCCATAGCAACTTTTTCAGAAGTAACCTCAGCATGAAAATCTACAACTATTACTGGCGTCTCTTCTTTTATATTTTCCAGAATTCTATCAATACATCTGAAAGGACAGTCCAGATTTTCTATGAAGACTCTTCCGCAAATATTTATTACAGCGATTTTATTATTTCTTTTATCGGACATAATATAATACCCTTTACCGGGAGTCCCTGGAGGATAATTTGCGGGTTTTAGTAGCCGGGGCTGCTGAACGATATAATCATATATTTCTTTCTTCTTGTAAATGTGATTTCCTGATGTCACAACATCTATCCCCATTTCAAGTAATGTTTTGCAAATTTCCGGAGTAATCCCTATTCCTCCTGCTACATTTTCCCCATTGGCAATAACTATATCTGCCTCATTTTCCTTTATAATTTTCGGCAGTTCCTTTTTTAAGATTTCTCTTCCCGGCTTTCCAAAAACATCTCCTAAAAATAATACTTTCAACTTGTACCTTTCTAGCTTTAATTTTTATAAATTCCAGAATACTATTTGCCAGTCTCCATCTTCCTCTTTTATAAGAGATACTTCAATATCTTTAAATACCTTTTCTTCTCCGTCATAAAAATCGGTCAAATCCATTCCCACCACAGCTATATTGTTTTTAATTTCAACCCAATTAATATTTATAGAGACAATATCTGTAACATCTTTAAATTCATCCTTAAAACCTTCTAAATTTTTTTGGGATTTATCTCTACTACTTATATACCAATATGCCCCCTCATAGTCTTTATCTATAAGCAAATCAAAAAATACATCTACAATTTCAACCACTTCATTCATTTCAGCCTCAACCGAAAACTTCTCTTTAAAGAAGCTTTTTATGTTAGAAGAGAGAGTACACGCAGAAAAATTAATGCATAAAAAAAGGATTAAAACCAGTAAAAAGCTCCTGACCAGTAAAGTTATGCATTTATGATTTTTAAAAGAAATATTTTTCATTCTATAATTAATTACAAAATATGTTTTAAAAACATATGTAAATTATAATTTAAAATTAATATTAATAAAAATATCCCACAAAATAAAAAGATATAGCATGTTACCGGTTGAAAAATATTGATGATATCTTAAGCCGTAAGATGTGAGATATAATATTAAAATTTGGTAGCGGGGATAGGATTTGAACCTATGACCTTCGGGTTATGAGCCCGACGAGCTACCAGGCTGCTCCACCCCGCGTTGTATTAGAAAATTTGCAATTAACTTTCTTAACCGCAGAAACCTATTATAATGATTTTTCATTTTTTTTCAAACAGTAACACTCACACTCATCATTAATTTTTATCTAACAAAAAACTCGCAAGACCGAAAAAGATGAAAATTTAAATATTGGTTAAAAAAGACGATTTACAGGGTGATAATTAAAAAAACCCGGTAATATATTTAATATAAATTCCAATATTGGAAATAGTAAGAGCAATTAGTGTAGCCGGTATTGAAAGTTTCATCCACTTTACCCATCCGATTGATTGACCTCTTTTCTCCATTGTAGTATATGCTACCACATTCGCCGAAGCTCCTATCGGAGTAAAATTGCCTCCTATATCCGTACCCAATGAGGTTGCCCAGACCATTATTGATAGTGCTGGAATCCCTGCAAACTTTATAATATTTTCCAGAATATATGCCATAGAAAGTGCAAAGGGCACATTATCAATAACTCCACTGGCAATACCAGAACCCCATACAAGTGTGCTCAAAAGTCCCATATGATTACCTTCAAAAAGACCTGTAATATAGCCTCCAATTATCTTTACAACCCCTGTATGCTCCAGTCCGCCTACTAATATAAATAGTCCCATAAAAAATAATATCACTTCATAGTTCACTTTTAATAGAATTTTTTCCGACCTCTTACCCAGAATAGTCAGCGCAATAAAAGCAGGTATCATAGCAGCAAGAGGGACTGTAAGTGGAATGTGAAGATATTCTCTTATATAATTGTGCGTAATTAAAAAGAAAATTGCTGTTCCAAATGCGGCCAATGCAACTTTAAGCTGTTTTTTATCTTCTATTGCTCCGGCTGGATCCATTTCTTCAAATTCTTTCTTCGGTATATTTTCAGATGAAGTAATTGATTTCCGGCTTACCAAATAACAATATAGTAAAGTAACCGCTCCAGCCAGTATGGAAATGGGGGCATTATGAATTACAAAATCATTAAAATAATAACCAAGTTTTAAACCCAGAATTACGTTAGGTGGATCACCAACCATAGTTGCAGATCCTCCAATATTGGCCAGGATTACCTCTGTGATTATTAAAGGAGTTGCATTCATTTTCAGTATTTTGCATAGTTCATAGGTTAGAGTAGCAAAAAATAGCATTACAGTAACACTATCCATAAAAGCTGAAAGTAGCGCTGTTATTATGGGGAAAAAAATGAACATCTTCCCAGGGGAATATTTCAACCATCTTGAAATTACAAGAGCTAAAAAAGTAAAAAAACCTGCATCTGATAAAGCTGCAACTATAATAAACATACCAAACAGGAGCCCTATAGTTTCCCAGCTGATAAATCCTATAGCCTCATTTATGTCAAAAATATTAAATAAAATCAGCAGCAAAGCACCAGTAAATGCAACTACAGCCCTGTTTATTTTTTCTGTAGCAATACCTGCATATGTTAGTATAAAAATTACTATTGCGATTAAAGCTGAATTCAATTTCTTTCCCGCATATTCTTACTTTTAAATAAAAATTAGTAAAATGCTACCACCTAAAATTTAAAAAAACAAATATTACCAGAAAGCATTGTAAATACTACATGTTTTCTTATAAGGTTAAGTTTTTTGGATTATTGTTTTTAGTGTTCTATATTTACCTGCGTTTCAATTATCAAAATACGGTCTCTCTGATTATGATCCTTCTCTACTATTATTGCCTTCGGGCTGATGATATCTTCTGACATTTCTTTTAAGGAGATACTTACTTTAGGATCAATTTCAAATAAAATATAGCATAAGTCAGAGGACAGGTAGTACTTGATTTTGGAAAGAATTTTTTCATATACCTCTAGGCCGGTCTTGCCTGCCAGAAGAGCAGATTTTGGTTCATACTCTTTTACTTCCCTGGGTAGATTCCCATAATCTTCTTCAGAAATATATGGAGGATTTGAAATTATAAGGTTAATTTTTTTTTCATACTGTTTAAAAAAATCAGAATCCTTCTCCGGTACCAGATCACATTCGATAAATTTTATGTTCTCAAATTTGCTGCGATCAAGAATACTTTTAGCATTTTTTTTAGCTATCTCCAGTACATCAGTATTGTTTTCAGTTGCTATTATCTGCCAGGAGGAGTCAGATATTTTTAATTCTTTGCCAATTTCATAAGCAATGCTTATAGCAATAGCGCCACTTCCAGTACCAATCTCTAAAATATTGATTTTTCCCCGGTCTAAATTGCCCTTTAAAAGTTGAAATGCCCTCTCCACTATAAGTTCGGTTTCAGGCCTGGGTATAAGTACGCCACTGTCTACATATAATTTTATTTTTCTAAAATATGCTTCTTTTAAAATATATTGGATAGGAACATGCTGGAGTCTTTTAAGGATATATTTCTTGTATATTCCCAGTTCTTGCTGGTTTAAGATGCGGTTATAATTTAAATATAAGTTGATTCTGTTTAGATTAAGGGCTGAACTAAGCAATAATTCTGCAGATAACCTGGGCTGGGGAATATCTTTGTTTTTAAAATAATTTATAGCCCAGTCTAAAATACTTTTTACATTCCATGTTTTCAAATAAACTAAGCCCCTATCTTTTCTATTTTCTTTTCATTATCCGCACTTTTTAATGGATCTATTAACCGGTCGAGATCACCTTCCAGGATTTCATCAAGTTTGTATAAAGTTAAATTTATCCTGTGGTCAGTCACTCTACCCTGCGGATAATTATAGGTTCTTATTCTTTCGCTTCTATCCCCGGTCCCGATCTGCATTCTTCTTCTTTCTGTCTGCTCGCTCATCTGCTTCTGTTCTTCTGCTTCTTTAAGCCTGGCTCTTAGAATTTTTAAAGCCCTTTCTTTGTTCTGCAGCTGTGATTTTTCATCCTGACAGGTTACTACCATACCGGTAGGAACATAAGTTACCCTTACCGCTGAATCTGTAGTGTTTACAGACTGCCCTCCTGGTCCGCTGGAACGGAAAACATCTATTCTCAAATCAGATGGGTCTATTTCAACATCCACTTCCTCAGCTCCAGGAAGTACAGCGACTGTGGCAGTAGAGGTATGGATTCTTCCCTGGGATTCAGTAGTGGGAACCCTCTGAACCCTGTGTACCCCGGATTCATACTTCATAGTTCCGTAGGCTCCCTCTCCACCAATCTCAAATATGATTTCTTTAAATCCACCGATACTCAGACCGCTGGAGCTGAGTACAGAATATTTCCATTTCCTGCTTTCTGCATATCTGGTATATAATCTATAAAGAACCTCTGCAAACAATGCTGCCTCATCTCCCCCGGCACCGGCTCTTATTTCAACTATAACATTTTTCTTATCATTAGGGTCTTTTGGAGTTAGAAGTAACTTTATTTTTTTCTCAAGCTTTTGCTTTTTGTCATTATTTTCCTTAAGTTCGTCCTTAAGAAAACTTTTCATTTCCTCTTCTTTTTCTATCTTTAGCATCTCTTCTGCCTCTTTAACGGAAAAAAGAACTTCCCTATATTTTCTGGCAATAGTCACAATCTCTTCAATTCCAGCTATTCTCTTCCCGTATTCCTTTAATTTTTCAGGATTGGAAGAAACCTCCGGACTTGAGAGTTTTTCCGCTAGTTTTATATAATTATCTTCATATAATTTTAATTTATCCAATAATGCTGTCATATTTAACCTGCCTTCAGCGCTTTCTCTGCTTCAATAACCTTTTTAAAAGAACTTATAGCTACCTCTATCTGGTCATTATCGGGTTCTTTGGTGGTAATCTTTTGGAGTAAAAGCCCCGGGTAAAAAAGTATATTTACCACTTTATATTTGCTGAACTTACCCGCAAGCCTTATAAGCTCGTATGAAATACCTGCAATTACCGGTATTAGAAGTATCCTCGAGATAATCCGCCAAATCATCGGTTGCTTTCCCAGAAAGGCAAAAATCAATATAGCTACTATCATCACAATAAGCAAAAAGCTGGTCCCACATCTTACATGCATTGTACTATATTTCCTGACATTTTCAGGTTTTAGCTCTTCATCATTTTCATAAGCCTGAATAGTTTTATGCTCTGCTCCATGATATTGCCATATTCTTTTTATATCCTTTATCTGCGAGGCTAATAATATATATATCAGAAAAAATCCAATTCTAATCAATCCTTCAAGAAGATTATAAACTATAGCATTCGGGAAAAATTCAGAAAAACTTCTGCCGATAATTGTGGGGAGTATAAAAAAAACACCTACCGCAAATACCACCGCGATTATTACAGATATGGTCATTTCCCTTTTGGAGAATTTTATCTCTTCTTCTGTGGCTTTATTGATAGAATAGCTTAAAGCTTTAAAACCTAATGTCATACTTTCAATAAGTGCTATTATTCCCCGTATAAACATAAAGCCCAGTACTTTATTTTTATTGGTTAAGGAAACATCATTAAAAAGTTTTGTATATATGGTCCTATCAGGCTTTCTTACCGCCAGAGCCCAGAAGTGCTTGCTGCGCATCATAACACCTTCAATAACTGCCTGACCCCCAATCTGATACCTTTCATCAACCTCAGGCATTAAAATCACTCGCTTTAGGAGGATTTTCGCACTTAAATTTGCCTTCCGGACAGGGGCCTCTCAGACAATTTGGACCAGCTTCTTCAAAAACTACCGGAGCAACCTTCCTGACCAGTTTCAGCATCTCTGTTGCCAGTCCCCTGATCTCCCATTGCGCCCTGTTGCAGCATCTTACTGTAAAAAAGTGTAAAAGCTCCCTGCCATCCATAGTTACAATTATTTTTGTTTCTGATGCGTTGGGTAAAATATACCTTGCATCTTCAGCTTCAATCCCGCTATCCAGCAACTCTTTATAGAGGTTGTGTATATTTGAAATCAAACTATCAAACTTTTTTTTGGAATCTTTATCCTTTTCTATAGAAGGTGGGGTAATATATTCAAAATTATCCTTAAATTTCACATACCTTTGAGACTGCTGATTATATGAAGCAATTCTGTGCCTTACCAGCTGGTGGGTTAAAGCTCTTGATACACCTTCTATAGCAAATGTAAAATTTATATGTTCTGTAGTGCTATGATGACCACTTTTTATTACAAATCTGACTAATTTTTCGACATCTTCATCACCAAGTTTATCCATAAGCTCATCTACGCCAACAGGTGAGTAACACAGCCTGGCAGCTACTGCTACCATTTTTTCTGGTTCCCGGGTGTACTTAATTAAATTTACTTTCATTTAAGTGCCCTTCTTTATTTTTTGGATTTTACAAGTCTCTTTTTAAATCTTTCCACCCTTCCGCCAGAGTCAACAAGCTTTTGCCTGCCAGTATAAAAAGGATGACAATTTGAGCATATCTCAACTTTTATCTCTTTTTTCGTTGATCTGGTTTTAAAAGTATTGCCGCAAGAACATGTAATCG
>PEXF01000161.1 GCA_002779205.1 Candidatus Hydromicrobium americanum | reverse complement strand
ATTGCTGGCTATACTTTTAATATTATGACAATAGGAGGATTTGCCCTGGGAGTAGGGATGCTTTTATCCAATGCGATTATTGTGATAGAAAATATATTTCGTCATCTTGAAGAGGGAAAGACCAGAGAGAACGCTGCAAGTTTTGGGACAACTGAAGTTGGGAAAGCCATTTTTGCCTCCACTTTGACAACTATTTGCGTTTTCTTACCCTTAATTTACACCCGTGGGATGGCTGGACAAATATCAAGAGGACTTGCTCTTACTGTTACATTCTCTCTTTTAGCTTCACTTCTTGTTGCTTTTACCATAGTGCCAATGATTGCCTCCAAAATCTTTGTCCAGCGCAAACGAAAAGAAGAATATGAGGCACAGTTTGGAGAGAGATTTTTTAAAAGATTTAATGCTGGATATAAGAATATTCTGGAATATACTCTGAAACACAGAAAAAGAGTGGGATTCGGTGCTCTTGCTGTATTTATAGTATCAATGTGCCTTTTCCCTTTTGTAGGCAAGGAGTTCATACCAAAAATGGATTCAGGTATGCTTATCCAAAAGGTAAAGATGCCTGTTGGCACTTCGTTAGAGGAGACAAATCGGATTATAGAAAAATTAGAGGATATATTTCTGGAGCAACCAGAAGCCAAGATAGTTGCGGCATTTGGCGGAGAATCTGAGATGGCTCAGATGTCTATGGCTTTTGGTGAAGGTGGCGGTGGAGTGAACGAAGGACAGGTTATGGTGAAACTTGATGAAGACAGAAAACGAGGTGCAGAAGAGATTAAGGATGCAATCCGTGCAAAGATTCCTGAGATAGAGGGTGCAGAGATAGAATTCCCTGAGATGATGGGAAGTATGATGGGAGGCGGAGGCGAGGCTCCTATTGAGATAAAACTCTTTGGACCGGATTTAGAGACTCTTGACCAAATATCTCTTGAGATTATGGAGAAAATAAAAGATGTGCCAGGAGTGAAAGATATTGATAGAACTATTGGAGAGGGCAAGCCAGAACTACAGATAAAGATTGATAGGTCTATAGCATCAAGAGTTGGACTTCCAGCAGCACAAGTAGCAGCTCAGGTGGAAGCATCAATGAAAGGAAAAGTTGCCACAAGGTTTAAAGAGAAAGGTGAAGAATTTGATACAAGAGTTATGTTGCGTGACATAGACAGGAAGTCTCGCTCTGATATTGGGAATATTGCAATTTCAACGCCATTAGGTATAAATATGCCTCTTAAATCTATTGCAAAAATAGAGGAAGCAAGGGGTCCTGTGAAACTTCTGCGAGAGAACCGGAAGCGAAAAGTATCTGTGAATGCTAATTTTTCAGGCAGAGATTTAGGAAGTATTATGGCAGATATACAAAAAGAAGTCTCCAAAATTGGCTTGCCAGAAGGATATTTTATAGAATACGGCGGCGAGGCTAAACAGATGCAGGAGACTTTTGTCTCATTGGGGATAGTGCTCCTTCTTGCCATTTTAATAGTCTATATGATTATGGCGGCTACATTTGAATCACTAATTCACCCATTAGTTGTGATGTTCACCCTTCCATTTGCTATGGTTGGAGTGATTTTGATTCTGCTTATCACGGGTAAGACCCTTTCATTGACATCCCTGTTGGGGGCACTCATTCTGGTTGGTGTAATAGTGAATGCCGGGATAGTGTTGGTTGATTACATAAATCGGTTAAGAGAACAAGGATTACCACGGGATGAGGCAATTATCCAAGGTGGGGCAACGAAACTTAGGACAGTTATTCTCATAAATCTCACCATGATACTTGGACTTATTCCAATGGCAGTGCGTGGAGGCAGGATGGCGGCTATGATGGCACCAATGGCACTTTCAGTAATTGGAGGACTTGTAGTCGGCACAGTACTCACTTTAGTAATCGTTCCTCTGGTCTATTCTATTTTTGATGACCTTGCCCAGAAAACAAAAAGAAAAACCAAATTGAAATAATAGAGTGAGTATGAGAAAGGGGGTGAGAGAAACATAAAACCTGTCCTGACGACAGGTCAGGAATGGAGATGAGGTTAAAAGAGATAGAGGAGATGTTGAGAGAATTTTCAACTAAAAATGATATTCTCTCACGGATTGAGACTGGTTTCGTGAGAAAAAAAGGAGGAGAAATGAAAAAGAAAGCTTTTTTCGCCCTGCAGAATGTGGGGTCCATAGGTTTGGCTCTCTGTGTTTTGGCTACCACATCTTATGCGAAGTTCAGTACGGGAATCAGGTTGCCCTTCCAGATGAGTAACACTATTACCGCAAAGACTGATACCAAGCAGAAAAGTAGTACCGAGATGTGGGTAGGTGGACTCGGAACTTTTGAATACGGTTTCTCGCCAGTATTTGGAGTTGAGCTTGGCGCTGGTTACCTTATGAGTCTTGGTGGGAAAACTACAAACGAGTATGATAGTGTCAAGGATGAATGGGAGTATAAGAATGAGGTTATTCCTATTTCAATGCTTATGAAAGTTTATCTTCCGCTCGGC
Source organism: Candidatus Hydromicrobium americanum (assembly GCA_002779205.1). Classification (GTDB taxonomy): domain Bacteria; phylum Actinomycetota; class Humimicrobiia; order Humimicrobiales; family Humimicrobiaceae; genus Hydromicrobium; species Hydromicrobium americanum. The sequence goes on along the minus strand of PEXF01000161.1, from coordinate 4,798 downwards.
AAAAAGGACAACTCGAGAGTGAGTATCTATTTTGCCGGTGGACCACAAGTTGCACTGGTGACCAGAAGTGCGAAGGTAAATGACGATTATGAGAAGGCATACTCCCTTACAGGCATAGGACTGGGTGGCTTTATGGGACAGCCATCTCTAATTCCTACTCTTAAAATAGGAATTGACTATAGCATTTCAAAAGCTATGAAGTTAGGTGGCTTAATGGAAGTTGGTTTTTCCAGTGATTCCTATAATCCTGAGGAAGGAAAGGAAGAAAGCGATACTTATATGGGCTTTGGTTTAGGTGTTGGGTTCAAGTATTGCTTCTCTACGAATTAGAGAATATAAGATTCTGATTTTAAACCCTTCGGGCTTGAGCCCTCAAGGGCGAAGCCACGAATTAACACGAATTGGCACGAATCAAATAAAGTCTTCTGAAACAAGTTCAGAATGACAGAAGCAAGCACGGATTGGAAGCTTACGGCTACTGTAAAAAAGACAAAATTCTCTGTTTCAGGAGGTCAAGATTTTTTCCTCTCAATGCGGAAATAAACACTGCATCCGGATATTTCTGACGAAGAATAGGCAGGGTATCGTGATTCAAATCAGTTTTATTAAATACATAAATTATCGGATGCTCAAGAATGCCAAGGTCCTCAAGGATTTGATTTCCTGCAAGTAGTTGAAGCTCACAGTACGGATGAGATATATCTACTATATGAAGCCGTAGGTCTGCTTCAATTGCCTCCTGGAGAGTGGATTTGAAACTTGCTATTAGCCCGTGTGGCAGTTTCCTCAGGAACCCTACAGTGTCAGTAATAAGCATTTTTCTCGCTTCTCCGAGGCGAGCCTCTCCGTGGTGAACTACTCGCTTCTCAATTCTCGGTAAATAGAGGACACGAGTCGTAGAATCAAGAGTTGAGAACAATTTATCCTCTACAAGCAGATTAGAATGAGTAAGTCGGTTTATTAGGGTTGATTTCCCAGCATTTGTATAGCCAACCAACGCTATTCTAAAAAGGAGTTTTCTCCGACTGGACTGAATTTTCTTGCTGAGTTCAACGGATTTGAGCGTCCTTTCAAGTGATTTTATGTGCTCTCTTATCCTTCTACGGTCTATTTCAAGCTTTCTCTCTCCAGGTCCTCTTGTCCCAATACCTCCACCAAGTCTGGATAACGCGATTCCTTTACCTGTAAGTCTTGATAGTCTATACCTTAGTTGCGTGAGTTCAACTTCAACTTTTGCAGCGAGTGTTCGAGCGTGCTTGGCAAATATATCAAGGATAAGCTCGGTTCGGTCTATTACTTTACGACCAGTAATATCTTCAAGATTTCTGATTTGGGTGCCAGAGAGCTCTTCATCAAATACAAATGTGTCAATATCAAGTTCTTGAGATATTTGGGCAAGTTCCTGAGCTTTTCCTTTCCCGATAAAAAATCTGGGTTCAATTCTATCACGACGCTGGAGGATGCGTTCTACAACCTCGCCTTCTGCTGTCTTGACAAGAGCAGCAAGTTCATTAAGCGAGTCAAGTTTCTCCCACCGCTCATCGTACTTGGTCAAGATGCCTACAAGGAATAATTTCTCCATTTAGAGGATATAAGATAATGATTTTAAACCACGAATTAACACGAATTGGCACGAATCAAATAAAGTCTTCTCCATTAGAAGTTTATTGAGAGTTCAGCATTTAGGGAGTGGTCTGTTGGATAGTCCGGTGTTTTGATGCCCTGATAACTGAAGGTATAATTTGTGCGAGTTTGAGAGAAAAACATAAGCTCTATACCCCATTCTGTGCTAATACCAGGAGGATAAATAACTCTCACGGACGGAGGGACTTGAGGGTTGGAAAGCCAGTTAGTAAGTTTAATTCGTGTTTCAAATCTCTTATCATTAAGTTCATAAGTTAAAGTTGGCTCACCACTATATCCATAGAAGTGGATTTCTGGGTAAGGAGGCTCAGTAATTTTTCTCTCCTCTCCCTGAACCAAGAAATGAGAAGTGAGTGGTTCACCACGGAGAGGCTTGCCTCGGAGTCGTGAGGTAGCTTCGCTACTTTGTATGGCTTCGCTACTTTGTATGAGAGTTGAGAGTGGCTCGCCACGGAGAGCATTGCCTCGTAGTCCAATTCCAATAGTATTTGCTCGCTCCTCCCAGGTTAAAGAGGCTCGCATCAGAAAAGGTGGTGAACCACGGAATTGTTGCCATCGGTTTGTGTGGTGGGTAGAGAAACTTAAATCCATAGGGGAATGCTGGAAATTAACTTCTAATATTTCCTGATTCCCGAAGCCAAGGATACCACTAATTTTGTTATCTCTCCAGTCTTCCTTCACATAATTTGCATAGAGTTCAAAGAGGTTCACCTCGGAGTGGTTCACCACGGAGTGGTTCACCACGGACACACGAGTGGCAAGATTTATGCGATTTCTATCTTCAAACGCATCATAGGTTCTCTTCCAGAAAGATATTTGCGGTCCTTCTCCTCGCTTGGTTATGGCAAATCTAATAGAAAAGTCTTGACTGGGATTTAAAGTAAGAGAGTTCAAGAAGTTAAAGCTTTTATAAATTGAGAACTCATCAGAAGTGAGGCTCACCACGGGAATGAGCTTTTTCTCGTAATCTCCATGAGAGTCTGGATAGTATCGTTTTGCGAGGGAGTCGTAGCTAAAACTCCCTTCACCTGAAGGCACCCGAAAATACTCTTCTTCAAAGAGCTTGCGTTCTAATGAAGTGAGGTCATATGCGAGGTTAAGTCCGTGGGATGAGAATTTAAGAGCTCCCAGATTCATTGTGGAAGAGTGATTGCCCTCAAATTTCTGCTTGTTTGTATAGGACAAGTTGAGAGGTGTTTTTGAAATGGCTATACTGGAAGTTCGGTATTTGGTTCGGGAATCGTGAGTCGTGAATTGTGAATCGGGGAGGTTCGCCTCGGAGTGGTTCACCACGGAGAGGTTCACCTCGGAGATGTAGACATTTTTTTCAAGAATGCCAAGATTAAGATATTCACTTCTCATCCCTATTTCTCTTGAGGTAGTGCGTGAGTTGAGAGAGGCTCGCCACGGAGAGGCTCGCCTCGTAGTTGGGTTGCCCGAACATTCCTGAATGCTAATGAATGGAGTAAAGGAATAAAGAAGGTACGATGTTCTAAATTCATTAGTTCGGTAGGTTGAACCGGACAAGAATTGGTAAGATAGATTTGGGAAGTTAGAGAGAGTGAGTTTTATACCAGCTCCCCGCTGGAGAGCGGGGTCATCAGGTGTTTTGATAACCTGAACATTGGTTGACAGGGTCGGAAGAGGAGACAAAATGCCAGAGAGCTGAAGCACTTTCAGAGGTAGAGTATCAGAAGTCCCTGGAAAGTGGAAGTTCTCATCAAAATTTCTGATTTTAGTGCTCACTTCCCAGGTAGCTTCGCTACTTTGTATGGCTTCGCTACTCTGTATGAGAGTTGACCGTTGACTGTTGACTGCTGACTGTTGACTGTTGACTGTTGACTGTTGACTGTTTTTTGACTGTGATTGATAGTTTCCGATGCTGAGCTCTCCTATAAGAGCTTTGCCAAGTTGCTCCTCTGTGAGGCTCGCCTCGGGATTGAAAGTATTGGGGTTAAATTTAGTCACGCCACCTTCTATGTCAAACTTTAGTTGACTGTTGAGTGGCTCGCCTCGTAGAGAGATATTTTTCCCGTAGCCAATGGAGAGCAAGGAATTGCTTTGTGGAAGTGGAACTCTAATTTTTGGAATATAACTTCCATTCCGTGGTGAACCACTTCCCTCCCCTACATAATAATATCCGCCAATAAGAGCGTCAAAATCATAATCTCCTTCAAGCACTTGAGAGAAGCTAACATCATAATCTCCGTTAGGATAACCCACATATTCGTAAATTTCAGTATTCGCCAACTTTATATAGCTTCCCTTATCTGATGGAGTAGCTCCAGATATCCATATAAATGAGCTATCTCTTGCAGATGCAGACGAAAAAGATTCCATTCGCTCCGGGGTAAGAGTAAAAGATAGTGGAGAGTTGTTAATATCATCTTCCTTGAAAAGCAGGACCCTAAAGAGGCTTGCCTCGTAGTCGTGAGTCGTGGTTCGGGACTCGTGAGTCATAAGCAATGAGGTCCTTCTGTAACTTTCATCTTTCTGCTGAAACTCTATGTGAATACGGTCTCTATCTTCTATGGGAAGTTTTGGTGTAAAAGTTAAAGTCGCTTGAGAGTAGCTAATAGTATAATCTTCTCCTCTGGTCTTAAGTTTTCCATTAACCCAGACGCGTTCGGAGCCAGATACGATTACTTGAGAGGAAAGTTCATAAGGTCCTTGTTTTCCTGCAGTGCCTTCAAATTCACGATGAGTCCACTTGCCTTTACTAAGTGCAGCCGAGAGAAGAGTTTGGGGGGTTGGGGTTCGGGGTTCGGGGCTCGGAGTTCTGCGGATGAGTATGCCTTCCTGTTTTCTCCGAAGTTCACCAAACTTTGAATGAGATAGGGATAGGTCAAAATCTCCCAATCTCAACTCGTTTTTGGGAGTGCGGAGATGTAAGTATATTTCATCCATTTCCTTGAGCTCTTGCGTAGTGCCTTCTGGGTCAATTGGAACTCCATCATCTCGGAGAGTACCTTCTGCATAAATTCCCGGAGACAAATTGCCATCTAATTTTATTTGCATTGATTGGTCAAAGGCGGGACTATGCTTTGAGCCAACTGATATTCCAAAAGTTTTCGTTCCTCTCAGGGAGAGTCGGTTGTCAGGATTTGTGGTTCCCGCCACATTCCCGCCATGATAAATCGGGATGTCAGGACAA
>PEXF01000164.1:625-7375 GCA_002779205.1 Candidatus Hydromicrobium americanum | reverse complement strand
CCGAAAATATTTATAAAAAAAAGAATAAAAAAGTTGCAGTAGCCATGAGTGGAGGAATTGACAGTTCTATGACTGCAAAAATTTTAAAGGATAATGGCTGGGAAACAATCGGGGTTACCATGAAATTACTTCCGCTTGATTTTAGCTGGAAAGATAGCGCCAAAACCTGCTGTTCCCGTAAAGACATTGAAGCTGCAAGAAAAGTATCGCTTAAACTGAATATTCCACATGTTGTAATAAACTTTATCCAGCCATTTGAGGAAAAGATAATCAAACCTTTTTGCCTTGAATACCAGCATGGGCACACTCCCAATCCCTGTGTGGAATGTAATAAATATATTAAATTTGGAGTACTTTTAGAAAAAATAAAAACTCTTGGCGCCAGCTTTTTAGCTACAGGTCATTACTGCAGGATTGAAAAATCACCTAATTCAGGATCATATGAAATTAAAAAAGGACTTGATAAAAGCAAGGACCAGAGTTACGTGCTATGGAAACTCAATCAGGATCAGATATCACAAATTAAAACACCTATAGGAATGTTCTCTAAAGATGATGTAAGAAAAAAGACAAATAGTATTTTTCCGTTTTTAGAAAAGAAAAACGAGAGCCAGGATATATGTTTTATACCAGAGGACAATTTTCATTCATTTTTAGCATCAAAACTTAAAAATATAAAAGAAGGAACCATCATAAACACCAATGGTAAAAATATCGGAACACATAAAGGATATCCCTTTTATACTATCGGCCAGAGAAAGGGTCTGGGTATAAGTTATTCAAAACCGCTTTATGTAAAAGAAATAATACCGGAAGAAAATGTTATTGTAGCAGGCGAAGAAAAAGACATACTGCAAAAATCACTGAAAGTTAAAAATACCAATTTCATCGCCGGAAACCCTCCGGGAAATAATTTTAAGGCAATGGTTAAAATAAGATACAACTTTAAAGAAACTCCTGCTGAAATAAAAATTGTAAGCAAGAAAACAGCTGCCATTATATTTGATAAGCCCCAAAAAGCTATCACACCGGGACAATCGGCAGCTTTTTATGTTGATGACACTTTAATAGGAGGCGGGGTAATTATGAAATCTTAATCTTCTATTTCCCAGTATTCCTCTGCTTCTTCCTCCATCTTTGTAAGCCTGTCATAGTAATCCGGAAATTCATTCAAATGAGCCAGAGCAATTTTTCCGGTTATTAATGGATCGTCATCAGAAACATTGGTATGGGGATCAACTTTTCCATGCTCCAGCTCAACATCCATTCCCACCCTGAATTGCTCCACATCAAATTTAGACCAATCGATTCCAAGTTCTTCTCCAATTCTCTCTGCTTCTTCAGCAGTAAAATTTTTTTTAATAGTCATTTTCTACTCCTTTTCAACTTAAATTTACCTGTTGATAAATTTGTTCTTATATAAAATTATAAAATACCTGATATTAATTTCAAGATTTTTTAAAAATTTCAAAAAATTTCAAAATTACTATTGACATAGATATTATTATTTGATATATTTTTAACATCCTTAGGACAGGAGGTAACTTTTAGAAGTAACTGAAATTTACAGACGAAAGAATGTATAAAGTAAGTTAAATTTCGAAAAAGAACCTGAGAAAAGTTCTAGGGAGGCTACCCCAAGATTTTAAGTAGCCTAAAGCGAAAGCTATGGTAAAAGATAACTTGGGGTTTCTTTTTGCTTTTTTTAATCCTGTAAGTCTATAAATAAAGTATTCAACCTATTAAATGCTACAATTTTTTACAGTGGTAATTTGTTCTATATAATGAATTTTACTTGATATGTACAAATAAATCTTCTTATAAGTGAAATAAATCAACCAAAAAGAATATTAATTTAGAGAATAAGGATAAGATAAGAGTCCCTATTAAACCCAAGCCTTATCATCCTTGGAGAGGTAAAATGAAAGGCAGAGGAGGCTAGCTACTAGATATAAAAGAGGACATTTCTAATCGGCCAGATATGGGACATTTCTAATAGGCTGTAACAGAAATTGAACTACCAATTGCAAAATGAAATTAAAATAAGTACAATATTACAAATTAAAATCTAAAAAAGAGGAAATTATGGCTAACCCTAAATATGCTTTTTTTGAAGGGAAAATAGTACCAATTGATCAGGCAAAGATAGACATTAGAACTAATGCTCTACAGTATGGCACCGGGGTTTTTGAAGGAATCAGAAGTTACTGGAATGAAAAGACCAAAATAAGTCATGTTTTCAGAATGGAAGACCATTACAGGAGACTCATTATCAATTCCTCGATAATGATGATAGAAATAAAATATTCTATAAAAGAACTTTGCGATATAACCATCGAATTGTTAAAAAAAGAAATGTACACTGAAGACTGTTATATAAGACCCTTTGCTTATAATAGTGGACTGGATATAGGACCCAAATTAATCGGTAACAAGCAGAATCTTTTTATATATTCTATACCTCTTGGAGAATATCTGGATACCAGCAGAGCAATAAGTGTCTGCATTTCTTCGTGGGAACGTATTTCAGACAATGCTATACCTCCACGCGCAAAAATATCTGGTTCGTACGTTAATGCTGCCCTGCAAAAGACAGAGGCATTGCTGAACGGCTTTGATGAAGCACTGGTCCTAACAGCTGATGGGAAACACGTGAGTGAAGGAAGCGCTATGAATGTTTTTATGGTTAAGAACGGTACTTTGATTACTCCTCCGGTAACTGATGATATATTAGAAGGAATTACCAGAGATACAGTAATAAAGCTGGCTAGAGAAGATGAAAATATTAAAGTTATAGAAAGATCAATAGACAGGACTGAACTATATACTTCAGATGAGCTATTCTTCTGTGGAACAGGAGCTCAAATTTCTCCTATAGGTTATGTGGACAAGCGTCCTGTTGGTAATGGAGAAATGGGACCGATTACAAAAAGGCTGCAGGACCTTTATTTCCGGCTAGTAAAAAATGAGGTTAGCAAATATTCCGATTGGTGCCAGAAAGTATAAATACAGAATCCTTAATTAACTGTATAAATATTTGAACAATTATCATCTAACATCAATTATTTGGCATTGATTTGCTTTAATTCAATCAATATTTCCTTTAAAAGAGTTAATTGAAGTCTTCTGAAATCAATATCGCTTGAAAGCTTTGTCCATCTTCTTGGATTATCCTCAGGAATATATTTATCAAGTTCTGATAGTATATCTGCCATATTATTCTTCCTTTCTCAAGAGCTCAACTTATAAACCACTATTCAATTATAATATACCCATTAATATAAAAAAAAATAAAATTAATTAATAAATATAATTACTTTCGTAACAAATTATTCTTTTAATGGAGCGGGCTACGGGAGTCGGACCCGCCTCTTGAGCTTGGGAAGCTCATGTACTACCGATATACTAAGCCCGCTTTTTGACATCCTCTCCACCCTAAAGGACGAGAGATTCCTTCTTCACAGTGATTCCTAACAGATTCACTCCACAGGTGGAAACGGTATGCCCGACCGTCATTAGTTGACAGCTTTATATCTCCTTCCTTAAGTCAGGAGTCTTACAGCTGACTTTGATAAAAATCAAATAATTTTATCTGTCATCATCTTCTATTTCAGAAACATCCTCAGCTTCTTCCCGTACTGCTTCTACCGCCTCTTCTTCTTCCCCTTTTTTCCTTACTTCTTTTTCTTTCCTTCCAGCAACAAGGCCAATAACAGTAAGATTAGTCTTTATAACTTTAATACCCAGTTTATCCGATACAATACCGGCAGCTTCATTTATTATTTCCTGCATCTTCTCGGGGATTTCCAGATCCTCGTTTAATTTAGCATTCATATTAATTATTATACCTGTTGCCTTTGGAACTATTTTTACTTTAATTTCTTCCAGACCATCTATTTTAATTACTGCATTTTTTATCTGCATAGCCACAGTCTCTAATGTCACCATAGCATTTCCTGTTTTAGAGCTGGATATATTTGCTACTCTTGTTCCCCTTCTATAAAACTCCAATAACATTATAAATATACTTATAGAAAATACCGCAAGTAAAGCGAGAGCAGCAATAAATGCATTGACTTCATTTTCCGGATTAAAAACCTTTAAAGCAAGATCTGACCACTTAAAATATTCCATAAATACATTTACAATAGAAATAAGTGATACACAGATTATACAGATTAATATTAGCAAAACGATTACTTTATTAAATATATTCACTCCACACCTCCATAAAACATTTTAAAAGATAAGAAGCATTTAAAGATTATAATAGGCAAAATAAAAAGTCAATAAAACCAGATACCGCAAAATTAAAAACCTCTCTAAAAAAAATTAAATTTTATATTTTCTTATTCGTATCTTATCCAGGCACCATCTTTTACTATAAAAACTGTCGACTGCGGGCTTACTCTGTCACCATTAGAATCAAATTCAATATGCCCTACTACTCCATCGTATGAAGTGGTTTTAAGCTCATCTATATAATCTTCAGGCAAAATAGAATTGGATCTTTTCATGGCGTCAATAATTACAAAAACAGAATCATAGCAGTAAGGAGCATATTCTCCAGGACCATCGATACTAATATCAGGATTGTCCATCTGGCTTAAATAATTATTGAAATCATGCCAGAAATTTACAGCCTTGGGATCCTGGGAATACCTGGCAAGGGAAGGCGGTTCTGGAATTATTGCAATCAATCCTTCCAGATACTGTGCATCCGCTAAATCAAAAATCTTATCATCCATTCCCAATTTCTCTGTTATAAATCTTGACCCCAGACCAATTTCTCTTGCTTTAGTCATAAGAGACGCCAGCTCATTATAACTTCCACAAAAGAATATAGTATCCGGCCCCTCTATTAACAGGTTTTCTGCAATGACTGCAACATCCTCTTCACCTATCTTTATTGACATTGGTTTCGCAGTCTCTATACCGTAATTAGATAATACTTCTCTCAGGTAATCAGCCAGTTCTATTGAATATTCCTCCTGGTTATTTATAAGTATAAGTTTTTGTGGATTAATTTTATTTGCGATAAAATCTGCAATATTTTCTATTTTCTGCTCATTATTCATTACCATCCTAAAAAAAATATTCCCCATCTTAGAAATTTCAGTTTTTTGAGTATATGGAGAAATTACAGGTATACCATATTCTTCATAAACAGGTATGGAAACTTTAGTTGTTCCATCGAAAGTAGAACCAATTACAGTTGCCACTTCCTCATCTGCCATCTCCTGCGCAACCAGAAAAGCTATTTCCGGATTGCCTTCATCATCTTTAGTAACTACCTCAATTTCATAGTCAAATCCTCCTACTCTGACAGGAGATAATTTGGAAGCAGCAAGTTTGATACTTACCAGTTGATCTTCTCCAAAAGATCTATACTCGCCTGAAAGAACAGCCTGATTGCCAATTTTAATCACTCTTTTTCTTGGCTCACAGGCTCCGAGATTGACCGCCAGGTATATTAATGCAAAAATTATTAAAACTAGAAGAAAAAGCCTAAAAGCCCTATTTAAAAACACTCTTTTTAAATTCATTTACTTGCTCCAGAATATATAAATCAATAAGTAATCTTATAAAAATAATAGGAAGATTATACCAAAAAAAATAAAATAATAATTATTTTTAATATAAAAAGTATGCTAAAATTTAATAAAAATACTTAACAGGTAATTTAAACCACCTTTTTATTTCATGAGCAAATCAGCTTTTCTGGGAAAAGAAAAACTTAAAGAAACATGTAATTATTTATCTTTCTATATACCTGAAAAGATTGATTTTGGATTAATACTGGGTTCATTTCTTAACAGATGTATAGATTTTTTACCTTTGCAGAGTAAAATAACCTTAAATATCAGTGATATACCCCATATGTCAGTTCCAGCCGTTCATGGTCATGGCAAATTTATTGTTTACGGAAAATTGGAAAATAAAAATATTCTAATATTCTCCGGAAGGCTGCATCTCTATGAAGGGTATGATATAAAAGAAGTGGTATATCCTGTAAATTTACTGTCTAATCTTTCAACAGATAATCTAATAATTACCAATTCAGCAGGCGGAATAAATCCTGGCTTTACTGAAGACGACATTATGATAATAAAAGATCATATAAATTTAATGTTTGATAATCCATTTTTTGGCAACAAATATAGCAGACAGCATGATTATTTTGTTGATATGAGTTGCCCATATGATAAAAAATTGTCCGGTATTGCAAAAGAAGCAGGTGAAGGTATTGGTTTTAAATTAAAAACAGGCGTATATGCAGGTGTAAAAGGACCGGTACTTGAAACTAATGCTGAGATAGATATGCTGGGCAAGTTAGGAGCTGATGCTGTTGGAATGTCAACAGTTCCAGAAGTCATAATGGCAAATTTTCTAAAAATAAAGGTATTGGGGCTATCGCATATAAGAAACATAAAAAGGTCAAATCAACCTGAATTTGAAAATAAAAATAAAGAAAAAAAGTTCAGTCACTCTGACGGTTTTAAAAAAGAAATTTTTATAGGTAAAAGGTTTGCGAAGTTAATTGAAATTATTTTAAAAAAAGCATAAATTATAATTGTTAAATAATAATTAGAAATTTAAAGAAGGAGGAAAAATGAGTAAAGTGGCAATCATTACCGATAGTACTTCTGACATACCAAAAGATATGGTAAAAGAATTGGATATAAAAGTCGTACCCCTGTCAGTAATTTTTGATAAGGAAAGTTTTTTAGATGATGGAAAAGAGATAAC
>PEXF01000164.1:0-424 GCA_002779205.1 Candidatus Hydromicrobium americanum | reverse complement strand
AGAGATAATTGATTCCGAATATGTTAGTATGGCGTTGGGTTTTTTAGTATTGAAGGCAGCCCACCTGGCACAGGAAGGCAAATCAAAAGAAGAGATTTTAAAAGGTATATATGACTTAAAACCAAAGATTAAAGTATTATTCGTACCCAGCACACTGGAATATTTAAAAAAAGGTGGAAGGATAGGAAAGGCAAAAGGGCTTATTGCTTCACTTTTAGAAATTAAACCCATACTTACTCTTCACGATGGTGAGGTATCTCAATTTAAAACCGCCAGAAGATGGAATCAGGCTAAAACCGAGCTTATTAATTCTATGAAAACTATGGTAAAAAATCCCCAAAACCTTGTAGTATCCATAGGAGATTCGGATGCAAAAGAAGATGGAGCAGAAATGTATGATAGAATAAAAGAGACATTCAATCCA
>PEXF01000073.1:6208-7248 GCA_002779205.1 Candidatus Hydromicrobium americanum | reverse complement strand
TGGTTTCCAATGAAGATGCTGTAGAATTTGACCAGATATTAATGGTTATAAAGAGAGATAAAAAGTAATTTTATGTTTAAAAGGATACTTATAGCAAACAGAGGAGAAATTGCAGTAAGAATAATTAGAGCCTGCAGGGAACTCGGTATCGAAAGCGTTTCAGCATATTCAACCGCAGATAAGAACTCAATCCATACAAAACTTTCGGATAAAAGTATCTGTATTGGTTCTTCCCCTCCAGCCAAAAGCTATCTTAATATAGACAATATAATTACTGCGGCACAGGTCACAGGCTGTGATGCGATTCATCCGGGATATGGATTTCTGGCAGAAAATTCCAGATTTGTAGATATCTGCAGCCAGAATAATTTAATCTTCATAGGACCTCCAGCTGAAGTAATTTCACTTGCAGGAAACAAATCCAAAGCCATAGAGGTTATGAAGAGAAATAAAATACCGGTTATACCGGGATCATCCGGCAATGTAAATAGAATAAAAACAGCATTGAAGTTAAGCAGACACCTGGGCTATCCGGTAATTATAAAGGCATCTTTCGGCGGCGGTGGAAAGGGAATGAGGATCTGTAATGATAAAAAAGACCTGATAGCTCATTTTCCGCTGGCAAAATCCGAATCCGAGTCTTCTTTCGGGAATGGCGAGGTTTATATAGAGAAATACATCTCAAAACCAAGACATATTGAATTCCAGATCATTGCAGATAATTACGGCAATATCGTATGTGTGGGTGAAAGGGAATGTTCTATTCAAAGAAGACACCAGAAACTTATCGAGGAAGCACCTGCATTAAACCTGCCAATCAAAACCAGCAGGTTAATGAGGGAATTTGCAGTAAGAGCTGCCAGGGCTGTGAATTATAAAAATCTGGGAACTATAGAATTTCTGGTGGATGATCAGGATAACTTTTATTTTATTGAGATAAACACCAGGATTCAGGTAGAGCACCCTGTAACCGAAATGGTAACCAGTATCGACCTTGTAAAAGAACAGATAAGAATAGCTTACGGCCAGAAGATTGATAA
>PEXF01000073.1:1065-6196 GCA_002779205.1 Candidatus Hydromicrobium americanum | reverse complement strand
TTATAAACCACGGGGTCATTCTATAGAATTCAGGATTAATGCTGAGGATCCGGACAATGATTTCAGGCCCTGTCCCGGAAAGATAATAGAGTGTTTCCTGCCCGGCGGACCAGGTATAAGAGTAGATACCTTTATACATTCAAATTGTGAAGTCTCGCCATTTTATGATTCTCTTATAGCCAAGCTTATAGTCTGGGATAGTACCAGGGAAGAAGCAATCCAAAAATCACATAGAGCCCTGGATGAATTTAGGATAGAAGGCATTAAGACTACAATACCCTTCTATAAAAAGATTATAAAAAATAAAAATTTTATATCAGGAAATATTCACACCCATTTCATTGAAGAAGAAATAAAATGATATTAATAATTATAAATTTCCACAAGCAGGCCTTCCCTATCCCTTAGATAAAGAGTGTCATGATTATTATTCCATATAGGTTTTGAACTGCCCCAGTAGAATTTACCTTCCCTGTCTTTACCGCTTCCTGTATAAAGATATATGGTAGAGCCGGATTTAAAAATATACCTTCCAAACTTATAGATACTGGTTCCGCTGTCCTTCACCGTCCAGCCATCAATATTAACGATATCATCTCCTATATTCTCTATTATCACATACTCATCATTTAAATTCAGATTATCATTACCACTGGCATCATAATTGATATCAATCTTTACAATATCTATTTTTGATTTCTCCCACAAACCCAGATTATTTGATCTTGCATAGCGTTCTGCCTCTAAAAATTTTTCTGTATATTTTACATCAGGAGGATAGGTATATGCATTTGCAAATCCCCTTTTTACCATCTCAAGATTCACAAACAGACCATCCATATAGACATATCTTAACAGCCGGCTATATTTATCCACTTCAGATATATCTTTTTCTAAAACAACCTCTTTGCCCAGAACCATTGCTTCCAAAACTTCCCTGGCCTCTCCATAAAAATACATTCCATACTCAGGAGTATTAATTCCAATTAATCTTACCCTGCTGTTATCTGAAAGGATTATGGTATCACCATCTACTACTTCCTTTACTATGAAATTACTGCCGCTGGCATCATTATCACTTCTGCCACTACTGCTCCCATAATCATAATACAGGCCGCAGCCGCAAAGAATAGCTGTATAAATTATTATTAAAAGTGGAAGCAAATAAGTCTTATTTGTTATTTTTAGGATAGCCATTTATTTTTACTTTTTGCGCAGTTCTAAAAACCTCTTTCTTGCCTTATCACTCAGCCTGTTTTCAAAAGAAAAAAACACTTTATCAGAATTTTTTTTAGAGCGGTCTATTTTTTCCCTTATCTTATTCTTTAAATCTTTAATCTCCAGACTAAATTCCCTGCTGGATTTCCTGTAAATATTTTTCCTGAAAACCACTTTCTGCTGCATGTAATCAGATGTAACCACAAATATTCTTCTATACCCGGTTTCCTTACCTGCCAGTTTTTCAATAACATCATCAGCAGTTTCATTTTTTCTTGAATAAATAACCTTTATATCATCAACAATCTGGATACTCCTATTTAGATTATCGCTATTTCTGGCATCAAAAACAACAACCATATCGCAATTCTTTTGATTTTTATACCAGGTAATATCCGATATTAGTTTTTCCCTTAGATACATTAAATTTTCATTGCTCAATTTGTCGGCTTTGAAAAAATTAAATATAAAATTATGTCCATCTACTATTACCAAATCTCTAATATCAATTTTCTCTCTCAATTTGCTCCTGTACCTTATATAAAATAATTCCACTTGCAACTGAAACATTTAGCGACTGCATTCTTCCGCTAAGTTTAATAGAAATCATAATATCACAACTGGCGCTGACCAATCTACTCATTCCCTTATCCTCACTTCCAAGAACCAGTGCGAGTGGAAGTGTAAAATTAACTTCATTTAAATATTTTACTTCCGGAGTTATATCCAGTGTTGTTCCATAAATCCAGAATCCCTTATCTTTTAATTCCTTTAAAGTTCTGACAATATTTACTACTCTGAATATTTTTATCTCCTCAAGGGCGCCGGCGGAAATTCTGCTAACTCTTTCATTTAAAGCCGCGCTTCTTCTTTTGGGTATAATAATTCCTTCAAAATCAAATGCATTACAATTCCTTATTATTGAACCAAAATTTCCAATATCAGTTACACCATCAAGGACGATAAGCTTGCTTTTACTATCGGTCTTCTTATTTAAATACTCATCCAGGTTGCAATAATTATAAGAGGATACTCTGGCACAAATACCCTGAGAGTAAATATTCTCGCTGGAGATTCTATTAAACTGGCCGGGTTCAAGCTCCAGGGTACCTATATTTTTCTTTTTTGCTTCTGAGATTATACTCTGCATTTTTGAATTTATTTTTCTTTTCTTATTAAGGATAATTTCGTATATTTTTCTATTGCCTGCATTCCTGGTAATCAGTGAATAAACAGGATTAATTCCGTATAAATATTCATAATTTATATTTTTACCCATAGTTATCTTTTATAATTTTTACACAAAATGATTTATATAAAAACTTAAGAACATAACTCTTTAATAAGGAAAATCTATACCAATACCTACATCACTATGAGATGAAGAACCACTAGAAGGGAAATCATGATGTTCTTCCGATATACTGCTCCTGCAGGCGAGTATCGAATTTTTATCTACATTGCTGATTTTACCTGATTTATATATACAAATTAACCCATTCGCAGCAGCCTTTCGCATATCCCAATCCTTTAGAGCAGCTATAAGTGGCTCTACTACCCGGCTGTCTCCTATTTTTCCCAGTGCTTCCGCAGCAGTATAGCGCACATCCTGATCCCAATCCTTTAGAGCAGCTATAAGTGGCTCTACTGCTCTGCTGTCTCCTATTTTGCCCAGTGCTTCCGCAGCTTCCCTGTGCACATAATTATTCTTATCCTTGAGGGCAGCTATTAGCGGCTCTACTGCAGGTGCTCCTATTTTAACACACTTACTCAAATCCCCTTTTAAAATCCAATAAAATACCCCCGCCTCATTCATATCAGGTTTCCATCCTAACTTATCAAGCGCTTCCACAGCTTCCCTGCGCACACTACTATATTCATCCTTTAGAACAGCTATAAGTGGCTCTACTGCTCTGCTGTCTCCTATTTTGCCAAGTGCTTCTACAGCAGCCTCGCGTACATCCTGCTCCAAGTCCTTGAGAGCAGCTATAAGTGGCTTTACTGTTCTGCTTTCTCCTATTTTTCCCAATGCTTCTACAGCATACTTGCGTACATACCAGTCTTCATCCTTAAGGGCAGCTATTAGCGGCTCAACTGCCTGGCTATCTCCTATTTTACCCAATGCTTCCGCAGCAGCCTCGCGTACACGCCAGGCTTTTTTATAAAACAGCGCCTTTGCTAATCCTTTTACATCACGTTTTTCGGCCAATCTTTCCACATTAGGTTTAAATAATCCCATTTCATATCACCATTTGCTTTAATATATTATTATATAGGTTTTACCCCATCCCGAATGATGGAGATTAACCTTCCACGCCTCAGTAATCCTGAATCCGGGTCTACTGATTTTATTACTGCATCCATGTTTTCATTTGAAAAGAGCTCCTCCAGCGCCATATCTGTAATTACGCTGAATAAGCGCTTATAGGTCTGGCAGAATGTGTCACGCATGGATTCTTTAAAGACGCCACCATTTTCCGCCAGTGCGTTATAGGGACACCCTCCCCTGCAATAATCAAAATGAAAACAATCGCCGCATTCTTCTTTTATATGCTGCTGACGCGCCTCAAATATTTGCCAAACCAGCGAAGAAGACAACTTACTGGTTGATTGATAATAGTTAACATTTCCCATCCTGTACTCTTTTACCCCTACAAATCTCTGGCATGGATAAATATCGCCTTTAGGTCCTACAGCCAGGTAATTACCAAGACAGTCACTAAAGGTACAAATTCCTCCATGTTGGAACGAGATACTGCGTATCATTGAATCAAGAGTACTTATCCGAATTTTATCCAAACTTGAAAGATAGCATTTAAGTAAATTGACAAATAATTCACCGTACTCTTTCGGTGAAATTGTCCAGTAATCTGACAGTTTATATTTCAGTGAAGGCACCGCAGGGTGGATTGTAAAATTTATTCCTTCATTCATGAAAAAATTAAAAATCTCAGTATAGTTATATATTGACTGAGAGGTAAATGTGCATATGCAGCCGAAACTTATACCATACCTACGGGCAAGTTTTATGCCTTCCATTGTACGCATAAAATATCCATTTCCACGCTGCCTGTCATTAATATGTTCAGGCCCATCCAGGCTTGTGCCAATAGAAACATTGTACTTCAGGAATAATTCACATAGTTCCTCTGTCAGCAGCCAGAGATTGCTCTGTATACCAAAGCGGACATTAACTGGTAAAAGGCTGTTTTTAAGCAGTGGTAAAGCCATATGGTAGAAGTCTATACCTGCTATAAGCGGTTCCCCTCCATGGAAGATTATATCCAGTATGTCCACTTTGCCAAGGGATTTCTGCCACTTGATAATTGCTTCTATAGTAGATCGGTTCATAATATCGCTTCTCTCGTGTGGACCAAAGCAATACTTACACCCTGCCGGGCATTCAAGAGATGGCACAAGTAACAGATGTCTTGTCATTGCTACTTCTCACGCTACTTACTTAGTAATAATATCATAATATCATAGCCTGGATTCCAATCGCAACCAATCAAATTGCTTTACAAAAAAAGTACTAAAAACTTTTTTTAACAATTATAATATCCTCTTATCCATCTTTTTTAAAGAAAAACTATAAATAAGGAAGGTAAGAAGGGACACCTACTATAACATTAACACAATAGGTAATGAGGTAATTTGAACTATTGACAAAAAAATTTTTTTATTTATAATTAAATCGTGTTAGTAACTAAAACGTGTTAGTAATTTATTCTTTATTTTTCAAATGAAAAAGTACACCGGAACAAAAGACATAGCCAAGCTAGCCAATGTTTCCAGGACAACAGTTTCATTCGTATTGAATAATCGAACCGATATGAAAATATCTGAAGCTACCCGTAAAAAAGTTTTAAACATAGCTAAAGAGTTAGATTATTATCCTCATGCAATAGCTACA
>PEXF01000073.1:0-950 GCA_002779205.1 Candidatus Hydromicrobium americanum | reverse complement strand
TAAAGAAAGATTATAAGATTCTCCTTCAATATATTGAAAATTCTGAAAAAAAAGGCACATATTACAAATTAGTTAGGGAAAAACGAATAGATGGGATAATTCTTTCAGGCCCCAGGTCAGATGATGTAGAACTTCTTAGATTAAAAGATGAAGATTTTCCTATTGTATTGATGGGACAAATAGAAAAGGATAATTTTAGTTGTTCTGACATAGATAATATAAAGGCAGCAAAAGAAACAGTCTCCCACTTAATATCCCATGGTCATAAAAAAATTGCGATGATTACCAATGCTCCTCTTAATTACACAGCAAGTAAATTTCGTTTATTGGGATATAAAAAAGCATTGCTAGAAAATTCCATAGCCTATGATGAAAAACTTATAGGCATAGGGAATTTTACACCACAAAGTGGCTTTGAAGTTATGCAGAAATTATTATCTCTAAAGAAATTACCAACTGCTGTTTTTGTGGCTTCTGATGTTGTAGCTTTTGGGGTCATGGGTGCTATAAGGGAAAAGGGTATGAAAATACCTCAAGATATGGCATTAGCAGGATTTGATAATGTGAACCTGTCTAAATATGTAGATCCCCCTCTGACAACTGTTAATTTGCCAGGATTTGATATTGGAAAAAATGTAGCTAATCTTCTTATAAATATTATTGAGAAAAATGAAAATAAAAATAAAAAAATTATTTTAGAAGCTCATATGGTCATAAGAAGATCTTGCGGCTGCGATCTAATATAAATTTGGAATAACAAGCAATCTTTAGGAGGTGATGGGTATTGAATAGAAAGAGATTTGTCCAGGATGGCTAATATAATCTTATATTAGAGATGTAACCCAAACAAATCTCAGGAAAAACTTATCAGAAATAATGTAGAAAGTAAAGCATTAAAGGAGGTGATTTTAGGAACAATTATATGTATTTTTTGTAATTGAAAGTTTTGC
>PEXF01000027.1:5100-7196 GCA_002779205.1 Candidatus Hydromicrobium americanum | reverse complement strand
CTGAAAGAAAGTATTTTTATATTTATAAATTTTTATATATGGATTGATTTATTATAATGTTACTCCATTTTTCACAATAAATGATAAAATTAAGATACTTTTAAAATAACAAAATTACCATAAGTAGTATATTATGAGAACAGGAACAATGAACCTCCCTCTCCATGGAGGGAAAGCACCGTACTGGTTATTTACCAGGATGAAAAACCTGTCAAGAGAGATAATATCACTGATCGTTTCTGAATATGGCGCAGCAGAAATGCTTGAGAGGCTTTCAGACCCATTATGGTTTCAGGCTTTTGGATGTGTTTTAGGATTTGACTGGCACTCCAGCGGGGTTACCACTACCGTCTGCGGAGCCGTAAAGGAATCCATAAAAGGACTGGAAAAAGATCTGGGCTTTTTTGTAGCAGGAGGAAAAGGCAGAACTTCCAGAAAGACTCCTCTTGAAATTGAAAATGCAGCCAACCTGATGGGAAAAGACTTTGCAGGTCTTATATATAACAGCAAGATAACAGCAAAGGTTGATAGTAATGCACTGCAGGATGGGTATCAGCTTTACCACCACTGCTTTATTTTCACCAAAGATGGAAATCAGTGGTCGGTAATACAGCAGGGAATGAATGAAGATAACAGGATGGCAAGAAGATACCACTGGCTCTCAAAGGATCTGGATAGCTTCGTATGCGAACCTCATAAAGCCATATGCTGCGATAAAAAGAATAAAGTAATCAATCTGGTAGCCCTGGAAAGCAGTAAAGCAAGAGAAACAGTTGCCGGGCTTTCCCGCGAAAAACCACAAAATATTCTAAAAGACTTAAAGAAAATAAAAGACTGGCAGGAAAAAAGCTATACTCTCCCCGTAAGACACCATATAAGACTGGATGATATGGACTTCAGGAGAATGGAGAAAATTTTTATCTCGACCTATGAGAGAAAACCTGAAAACTTCGAGAAGCTGCTTGCAATGAAAGGTGTGGGCTCAAAAACAATAAGAGCCCTGGCCTTAATTTCTGAGCTGGTATATGGTGTGAAATACAGTATAAAGGATCCAGCAAGATTTAGCTTCGCACATGGCGGTAAAGACGGTATGCCCTACCCGGTGGATAGAGAGAATTATAACCGCTCTATCGAGATTTTACATAATGCAGTTAAAGATAGTAAAATTGATAAAACAGAAAAAATAAAGGCAATCAAAAGACTCTCGTTTTTTTATGGATAAGGAAGAAATAATAAAAATTCTAAAAGAAATCAGTGTGCTCCTGGAACTAAAGGATGAAAATCCTTTTAAAATCAGAGCCTACCAGAATTCCGCACGTTCTCTTGAGGCATCGGATATTGATTTTGGCAAAGATTTAAAAATAGGCGACCTTACAAAAATAAAGGGAATAGGTCAACATATTGCCGAAAGGATAAAAGAACTGTTTGATACCGGAGGCTTAAAATTTTATGAAGATCTTAAAAAAACTGTTCCTCCGGGGCTTGTTGAAATGCTTGCAATTCCTACCATGGGACCAAAAAAAATAAAGTACCTATTCGACAACCTTCAAATAAGCAACACTGGTGAGCTGGAATATGCCTGTATAGAGAACAGGCTCGTTGATCTGCCTAATTTTGGTAAAAAAACTCAGGAAAATATCTTAAAAGGAATTGAGGTTTTAAAGAAATACAAAGGCAGGTATCTTTTTGCAAATATTATAGAAGAAGCTGAAGCTATCCACAATAAAATACAAAACTTCAAGTATATCAATAGATCAAGTCTTGCAGGAAGTGTACGCAGAAAGAAAGAGATAGTAAAGGATATAGATATAGTTGCAAGCACAGACAACCCGGATAAAGTAATGGATTTCTTTACCGGACTTAGCGAAGCTGAAGATATAATCGCCAGGGGGGACACAAAATCAAGCATCAGGCTAAAATCCGGAATTAATGTTGATATAAGGACTGTAGATGACTTTCAATATCCCTATGCGCTCCATCATTTTACAGGAAGCAAAGAACATAATACAGCTATGAGGACTGCAGCCAAAAAAGATAATATAAAAATGAATGAATACGGGCTTTTTAAAAATGGCAATCTAATTAAATGTTCCGAT
>PEXF01000027.1:0-5094 GCA_002779205.1 Candidatus Hydromicrobium americanum | reverse complement strand
GGTATTTTTAACTTTTTTTCAATGGACTGGATTCCTCCTGAACTGAGGGAAAATTATGGGGAGATTGAGGCTGCAAAAAATAAGACACTTCCCAAATTGATAGAGGAAAAAGACATAAAAGGGATATTCCACATTCATACCACACATAGTGATGGAAATATCAGTATTGAACAGACCTGCAATTACCTGCAGAAAATGGGTTTCCAGTATGCCGGAATAAGCGAGCACAGCAGAACTGCCGCATATGCCGGAGGATTAAAGGATGATGATGTTGAGCGGTACCTGGAAGAAATAGATAAATTAAATCAGAAATGCACTGGCTTTAAAATATTCAAGGGAATTGAATCAGACATTCTGCTTGACGGCAATCTTGATTATAGCGACCATATTTTATCTAAATTTGACTTCATCATTGCTGCAATCCATTCCAGTTTCAACCTGAGTGAAGAACAGATGACAGATAGAATCATAAAAGCTATTGAAAATAAGTTTACAACAATGATAGCACATCCCACCGGAAGACTGCTTCTGGCAAGGGATCCTTATAGAGTGGATATAATAAGGATAATAAATGCAGCAGCGGAAAATGATGTGGATATAGAACTAAACTCAAGTCCCTTCAGATTGGACCTGGACTGGAGAATGTGCAAGTATGCAAAAGAAAAGGGGGTAAAAATCTTTATAAACCCTGATGCACATAGCTTAAAGAATTTAGATGATTACAAATTTGGCGTGAATATTGCCCGGAAAGGCTGGCTAGAAAAAGAAGATGTGCCAAATACCCTTTCCGCAAAGGAAATTGAAATTTATTTAAAGAATAAAAAAAATAAAAAAACAAAGTAAATCTATATCTATTTAGAGGCAATTTATTAAAGACGCTCATTTAGTAATATGAAAAATAAAAGGAACATAAAAAAACAAAATAACACTTACAGAGCTGTATATGAACCTGCAGTGAAAAATATAAATAAAATACTTGATATTCTGGATAAGGAATACCCTGAAGCTGCCTCTACCTCACTCAAGCATAAAAATGCCTTTCAGCTTCTTATCGCCACCATTCTTTCAGCCCAGAGCACCGATAAACTTGTAAATAAAGTCACACCATCCCTTTTTAAAAAATATAAGATCCCTGAAGATTTTGCCGGGGCTGACTTAATTGAGCTTCAGGAAGATATAAAATCAACAGGGTTTTATAGAAATAAAGCAAAAAGTATAATCAACTGCTCAAAAGATATAGCCAGTAAATTTGGAGGTATAACCCCTGACAATATTGAAGATTTAACCACACTCCATGGAGTGGGAAGAAAAACTGCCAATGTAGTGCTGGCAAATATATTCGGCAAGCAGGCTATAATAGTAGATACTCATGTAAAGAGAATCTCAAACAGGCTGGGGCTGACAACAAACTCAGATCCGGTAAAAATTGAATTTGATCTCATGAAAATAGTTCCTGAAGACAGCTGGAGCATCTATTCACATAGAATAATAGCGCTTGGCAGGACTATCTGCCTGGCTAAAAAACCAAAATGTCCCGTCTGCAGGCTTCTTAAATACTGCAGTTATGGACAGGAAAATGCGTAGTCTACATTTCTTTACCTAGTGTAGATTTTGCAAGTGAAGCGTGCTTTACACCCTTTGCCACTTTAAGTTTTGCTTCCAGTCCAAACACTTCGGCAATCTTGCCTTTCACAACTATTATTTCCAGGCAGGTATTATGATCCAGGTGGACATGCTGACTGGAGATTATAATATTACCATAATCATGCTGAATATTTACAAGACTATCCATCAGCTCCTTCTGGTGATGGTCATAAACAATTATAATTGCTCCTGCCACCTCCCCGCCGCTTTCTTCCCACTGGCTGTCAACAAGCTCTTTTCTTATCAAATCCCTTAAAGCTTCAGAGCGGTTTTGATACTTCTTGCTCTTAATATAATCATCAAATTTCTGAAGCAGTTTTTTTTCTATAGATACCCCGAATCTTTTTAACTCATCCATTACCTATCTCCGATACCTATCCCCGATCAGTTGATTAAAAAAAATATAATTTCCCCGCTATCTATATAATAGCACTTACCTGTACAGTAATGCATAAAGGCTTATATCTCTCTTACCGTTAAATACTTCCTTTCCCCCGGGTCCCAGGAGCTCAATTCTTTTAAACCCTGAATTTTTTGCCATTTTTAAAAATAAGTTTACCTTTAAGGTGCAGAGGTAAGAAGAGTTTACAAAAAAATCTTCTACCTTATTTTTATAAATTACAGTAATTATAAAGTCCACCCTGGTTTTAATTTTTCCGTATCTAAAGTGTTTAATAAAAATATAGGTCTTTCCGTCTTTTTTGAATACCTTTGGAGCATAAAATCTGTTTTCTTCCAGAACATTGGAGTTAAAGTTTAAGAATTGAACTATTGCCAGACCGTTTCCTGACAGCTTCTTTCTGATTTTTTTAAGAGCCTGCTTTACCTTCCTGCAGTTCCCCAGAATGGGCATTGTATTTCCCAGGCTGGTTATAAGGTCAAACTGACCATACGGAATTTTATCAAGTCCTGCAAACCCTTCCTTTATTAAGGTAACATTGGGGGACTTTATCACATTTTTTTCAGCATAATCTATGGTTTCTTCTGAAGGATCTATGGCAATGACTTTTTTTGCGTATCCGGAAAAAAGTTGTGCATGATGTCCCGTACCGCAGCCTACATCAAGCACACTTTCAATATCGTTTTCTTCAAATATTCTGGAAAAAAAATCCTTTTCCTTTTTTAGCCTCTGAGGCCAGTTTACCTGAAGATCATACAACTCAGGGCTAAAATTAAAATTCTTTACTTTCATTTAAGACCACTATTTCGAGTCTTTATTCTCACCTTATTTTAGCATCCTGTAATACTATAACAGATAGAATTAACCCATACAACAAAGCCACTTTCCAAAAGGAAAAATAATAAAAACACTAAAACTAAAAGTAATTAAAAAATAAGAAAACATTTGGACTTAACTGCAAATTAAAGTATATTATATATAACAACGTATATGAATAATTATAAGTAATTCTCTTTTGGCCAAAAGCATTATATATTAATCTAAAGTAGTAAAAATGAAAATAGCAATTACAGCAGATGTGCATTTAAAAACAAAAGAAAAATCTCCTGAAAGGTGGAATGCATTATCAAATATCCTTGACAAGATGCTTTCCGAAGATATTAAAACACTAATTATTGCAGGTGACCTATTTAATGAAGAAAGTCAAAATTATTCTGAGTTTGACCAGTTTTGTAAAAATGCAAAATATACCAGCAACCAGATTAAATTCTATATAATTCCTGGAAACCATGACCCATCCATTAAACAGCAGTATTTCACTTCAGGCAATATCAGAGTCTTCAGTAAATCTGAAATTATTAAATTAGTAGAACCACCCACTACCTTCCTTTTCATACCTTATCTACCAACTAAGTCTATGGGAGAAATTTTAGCAGAATGCAAGGAAAACCTACCCAAACTCTGGATTTTAATTGGCCATGGTGACTATATGGCGGGTTTGCGTGAAACAAATCCCTACGAACCTGGTATTTTTATGCCTCTAACCAGAAATGATATCCAGTACTATAACCCTGCTAAAATCATACTGGGTCACATACACAAAAAAATAAATTTGGGCAAAGTTTATTATCCTGGATCACCCTGTGGTCTGGACATAAATGAAACTGGAAAAAGGAGCTTTTTAATTGTAAATACAGATACCTTAGAAGTAGTTGAAAAAGTAATCGACACTGACTGCATATTCTTTAATGAAACTTTAATTTCCTTACCCACTACCAATGAATTTGAATATATAGAAAGAAAGATACAAGAAATGGTCAGAAAATGGAATATAACTAAAAATGAGGCACCAAAAGTAAGAATTCGTTTAAAAATTAAAGGATATACATCTAATAAAAATAAGCTTCTTGAAATAACTAAAAAAACACTTAAAAATTTTACTTTTTATAACTATGAAGAACCTGACCTAACTGAAGTATCGATATTTAATGACCCGGAAAGAATAGCTATTGTAGAGAAACTAAGAGATGAAATTGAAAAACTTAAGTGGGATAATGAAATTACCTCAAAGGAAGATATTTTAGAAAAAGCTCTTCATATAATTTTGAAAGAATAATTATATGGGGGTATCCGCTTGACTCTCGTAAACACTATATATAGTATTTGTGTATGGAGGATTACCCGAAGACAACTATTGAATTTGAGCAGCGTTTTAAAACAGAAGAGGCTTGCCTTAAATATTTAGCTAAAATTCGCTGGCCAGAGGGATTTTGCTGTCCACGTTGCGGATATAGAAAGGCATGGATTGCCAAAAGAGGGGTTTATAGATGCAAGAATTGTGATTACCAGGTTTCAATAACAGCCGGTACAATTTTTCATGGTACCAGAAAACCCCTGCAATTGTGGTTTCATGCAATATGGTATATAACCAGTCAAAAGAATGGGGTAAGTGCAATGGGGCTAAAACAGGTCCTTGGATTAAACAGGTATGAAACAGTATGGATCTGGCTACATAAATTACGTACAGCAATGGTTCGCCCAGATCGTGACTCTCTTTCTGGTGCAGTCGAGATAGACGAAACTTACATAGGCGGAAAGAAAGCTGGCAAACGGGGGCGTGGCGCAGTTGGTAAAAATCTGGTTTTGGTTGCAGTTGAGGATAAAGGTGAACACTTTGGACGAATTCGCCTCCACCGTATTGCTGATGCATCAGCTGAAAGCATAATACCAGCAGTGCAAAAAAGCGTAGAGCCAGGCAGTACAGTACGTACTGATGGATGGAGCGGTTATGCTCAACTATCTTCTAAGGGGTATAAACACATTGTTGTACGTAAAAATGCTGATGTCGGAGACAACCTGTTACCTTTGGCTAACCGAGTTGTTGCTCTGCTCAAGAAGTGGCTTGTAGGGACTCATCAGGGAGCAGTTTGTTCATCCCATATAGATTATTATCTTGATGAATTTACTTTCAGGTTTAATAGAAGAACTTCACGTTATAGAGGTAAGCTATTTTATCGACTAATTCAGCAAGCTGTTTCAATCGAGCCAGT
>PEXF01000157.1:5084-7431 GCA_002779205.1 Candidatus Hydromicrobium americanum | reverse complement strand
CGGAGAGGGAGGGATTCGAACCCCCGGAAGATATAAACCTTCAACGGTTTTCAAGACCGCCGCATTCAACCACTCTGCCACCTCTCCAGGCAAAGACAAATTATAACATAAAAACCGGATTTATAAGTGTACTTCTCATTGCGACTTGCAGACAGTAATTAAAAGACAATTGTATATATTATTTGTCCCATTTTTTTCTGGATATTATCTCTATCCCGCCCATATAGGGCTGCAGTACTTCCGGGATTCTTATATTCCCATCACCATCCTGATAATTCTCATAAATAGCTATCAAGGTCCTTCCCACCGCACAGGCAGTACTATTCATGGTGTGAACCAGTTCTTTTTTCTTTCCATCCCTGTACTTTATATTCAATCTTCTTGCCTGGAAATCCGTATCATGACTGCATGACGCCAGTTCCCTGTACCTCTTCTGTCCGGGAAGCCAGGCTTCCAGGTCATATTTTTTAGCATTAGGAGCCCCAATATCACCGGTACACATATTTACAATCCTGTAATGAAGCTTGAGTCCCTGTATAATTTCTTCAAGTGTTCCCCTTAATTTTTCATATTCCTCCCAGGACTTTTCAGGATGAGCAAAGATAAACATCTCAACCTTATCAAATTGATGAACTCTAAACAACCCTCCCAGATCTTTACCATAAGTTCCGGCTTCTCTTCTGAAACAGGTAGAAAAAGCGGTATATTTTAGAGGAAGCATATCTGCATCCAGAAACTCATCACCGTGATAAGCACAAAGCGGAACCTCAGAAGTTCCGATTAAAAATAGATCATCAAGTTCAGTTTTATAATATTGAGTTTTTTCTACAGGGAAAAACCCTGTACCATACATTGCCGTCTCTTTTACCAGAAGGGGTGGCAATAGTGGTGTAAAGCCTTTACGGGTTAAAATACCCAGGACATATTGAATTAATGCAAATTCCAGTAGGACTGCTTCATTCTTCAAAAAAACAAATCTTGAACCAGAAATTTTTGCTGCTCTTTTTTCATCAAGTATACCCAGGTTTACACCAAGATCAACATGACTCTTAGGCTTAAAATCAAACTCTGGTTTTTTACCATAATATGACTGAACTACATTTCCACTTTCATCTTTTCCTACAGGAGTTGTGCTGTGTGACAGATTGGGATATGTTGAAAAATGAATTATAAATTTATCTTCTACTTCTGCCAGCTCGGCTTCCATTTTTTTTAAATCATCATTTATCTTTTTCATCTGGTCAATTTTCTTATTTTTTTCCTCACCCTTAAGACCCGGTATTATTTTTGAAGCTAAATTTTTCTCAGACCTTAACCGGTCGATCTTAAATATAAGGTTTCTTTTTACCTTGTCCAGCTCAAGACCAATACTGGTATTAATTTTTAAACTTCTATTATTTATCTCAGATTCAAAAATTTGAGGATTTTTTCTAAATAACTCTAAATCAATCATTGGTCTTTATCGTCTCTATTATTTTCTACTACTTTCAATCCATTTAGGATACGAACCTAAAATCTTTACCAGGTACACACCTTTTCTTAGGACTTCAATCGTTTCAAAAATATTCTCATCATGCAGATGACCATCCAGGTCTATCATAAATACATAATCTCCAAGATCTTTTTTAGCCGGTCTGGATTCCAGCCGGGTCAGATTAATGTTTCTGCAAGCAAATTCTTTTAATATACTATACAAGCTTCCTGGCCGATCCTCCTTAAGAAAGCACACTATTGAAGTTTTATCATTCCCTGTTTTTGGCTGAATACTATTTCCAATAAAGACGAATCTGGTCTTGTTATCCTTATTGTCTTCAATGTCATTTTCTATTATTTCAAGATTATATATTTTTGCAGCAATTTTCGTTCCTATGGCAGCGATATCGTCATTTTCTTCTTTTAGGATTTTGACAGCCTCGGCAGTACTATTAGCAGCAATTACCTCGGCACCCTTTAAGTTTGTTGATAAAAACTTCCTGCACTGGGCAGTTGCATGAGGATGTGATATAACTTTCTTTATACTATCAAGCTTAATTTTTTTCTTACCAATAAGACTGTGTTTAACTGGAATAGTCACTTCACCTATTATCTTTGCTTCACTTTCAAAGGTAAGAATATCCTGGGTAATATTTACTGAACCTTCAATAGAATTTTCCATAGGAACCAGCCCTTCATCAGCTTCACCTCTGTCCACGCTCCTTATTACTTCTGCGACTGTAGGGAAAGATATCTTTCTTACCTGACTTAAATCTTTAATAAATTTATCCAGGGCTTCCTCGGTAAATGTTCCTGGTGGGCCTAAATATGCTATTTTCTTTTTTATACTCATATTAATATACCTAAAAACTTT
>PEXF01000157.1:0-5072 GCA_002779205.1 Candidatus Hydromicrobium americanum | reverse complement strand
TACTGGCCATATATTTTATTGATTGAAAATAATATAAAGCAAAACAAGCCCTGTAAATTAAGATTACTATTTACGGGAGAAAGTCCATTGGATTTTTAGGAATACCATTTACTAAAACCTCATAATGCAAATGTGGTCCGGTGCTGTGTCCAGTATCTCCCATTGTTCCTATTACATCATCTTTAGTTACCTCATCTCCCACTTTAACATATATTTTACTGAGATGTGCATAAACGGTACTATATTTAGCATCATTAAGACCAGACCCATGATAAATAATAATTTTTTTGCCATAGCTTCCATCCCATCCTGCGTAAATTACTACCCCGCTGGCAGTTGTATGTATATTGGTACCAACATTATTGGCAATATCCAGTCCTTTATGCCTGTAGCCCCATCTTCTTTCTCCAAATAAAGATGTCATCGTTCCCCAGGTTGGCCAGATATCAGGAGTATGTTCCATTAAGTATATATGGTCTTCCATATTCTGCTTATCCAGAGAAAGTATCTCGGATAATTCAGGAGCTTTACTCAGAAGATCATCCAGCAGCGCATCTATATCATCCAATTCCTGTTCCTGGTCACTGATATAGTAATAAATCTCATTGGGGTCTTCTTCAAGTTCAATATCAGAACTCAAATCTGAGACATAAATTGCTACCTCCTCAGCGTATCCACCTTTTCCGGTTATGTTCCTGACCATCCGGTCAAGGTCTTCTACTTCTTTTAGGTAACTTTCCAGAATTTTTGTTTTTGTTTCTACCTCCTTGGTTTTCTTTTCAAGATTTGCCAGTTCTATTTCTTTATAATTGACCCTATATTCTACTCTTTCAAGCTCAGCTATCTTCTCATTTAACTTCTGGCGAGTAAGAAATAAATCTGAAACCAGGATTACAGCAGAGGCTAAGATTATTATAAACACAATAAATAATAATCTTAACACGTTGTGTGAAATCTTTACTTTCCTTATTCTGGACTTAGCATCCGATAAAATCAATAAAGTAAAAGATTTAGTCTTTTTTTCCTCCATAAACAAATTATTCCAGTATTAAAAGTTAGAGATAATATTATAACCGATAAATATAATATGGAAAACCTTTTTATTTAAGTTTTTTTATTTAAGTTTTTTTATTACAAAAATATTAAGTGTTATAGAACTGCAAATGACGGTTTAACCTTTAAGTATTTCTAATCTTCCATCATGAATTTGTATTTAACTGTATTATTGGTCAGAAGTACTTCATCCGGCACAGGACCTGCAGTTATTTGTAGTTCACATTTTCTACCCGGATAAGCAGTAAATCCTGATATGGTTACAGTTTTTTGCTCAGATGGATTGATGGAATTTATAGTGTATTTTTTTTCCTCAGAAATATTATCCTGAGTCATATATCTCATAACCACATTCACATCATTTTCTATCACATTGCCCTGATTTTCTATAGCAATAGAAACAGCGATTTCCGACCCATTAGCCAATATCAAATATTCACCCTGTTCATTAAGCACCTGAGGATCAAATTTTATACTGTCTTCAATAACAGCTACACCTCTCCTCTGCTGTAATTTGGTCACAGTCTTAATTTCTGAGATAAATCCCATAACACTTTGAGTGTTTGTCAGGCCTCTATCCTTAAGAATCACTGAATCAATTATAGTCAAGTTTTTTATTCCTAAATTTTCTCCTGACTCTTCTAACTTATCCTGAAAGTACAAATATATCTCATCACTCATAAACATATATAAAAAGGTATTTGTTATCTGAGTGGTAGATATATCTAAATCCAGATCCCGTAATGCGTTAAATAAAGCTGGCTTAAAATCTTCATAAGCCTTATTTCTGGTCTCAAACACTAATTCTAAATATCCATGCGCAACTTCAAAAAATTCCGGAGGATTTAACTCTCTACTATTTTCTAAAATTACCTTACTCTCTTCTATTATTTCTAAAAGCTCGCTATCCAGATCTTCCCTGGATAATTCTTTTGTTTTTGTCATAGTATTAAAGAATTTGTAAGAAACTTTATTGGATTGCTGAACCAAGACTGAAATCGAGTTTACATAATCGGAAATGGTTAATCTTTCTATATCAGTTAATTCCTTTCTGCCAGTCTCACAACTCCATAAACCAGAAAGCCAGCTTACGATTACTATAGCAATTATAACCATTATTGTTAAAGTTATGATTGATTCTTTCCTACCTCTTCTTTCCAAGAATATCCTTTCTGGTTATAGAAACAAAGATTTATAACTGCCCGCAAAGACTAAAATACATTATACAAATGAATATTACAAAACTCAATTTATACACTAAATTTAAATAAGGCAACGTCTCCGTCTTTCATTATATAATCTTTTCCTTCACGGCGGACTAGCCCTTTTTCTTTTGCAGCTACATAAGAACCAATGTTTACAAGAGTATTGTAATCTATAACTTCAACACATATAAAACCTTTCTGGAAATCTGTATGAATCTTGCCTGCGGCTTCTGGTGCTCTGGTGCCCTCCTTGATAGTCCATGCCCGGACCTCTGGAGGCTTTATAGTTAAAAAACTTATAAGCCCCAGCAGCTTATAGCAGGCTTTTAACAACCTATCCATACCTGATATGGGAATACCGAGTTCTTTCATGAATATTTCCCTTTCGCCAGGGTCCAGCTTTATTATCTCCTCTTCAATTTTTGCACTTACTACCATCAATTCTGATTTTTCTTTAGAAGCATATTGCCAAAGCTTTTTTACAGCTGTTAAATCTTCCATATCCTTTCCCAGGTCAGTTTCATCTATATTTGCAGCATATATAACTGGTTTAGCAGAGAGTAAAAAAAGTTGATTTACAACCATTCTTTCTTCATCATTGAATTCCATATTCCTTATAGGAATCCCCTCTACCAGTTCTTCTTTTACTCTCCCCAGCAGTTCATATTCAGTTATATATTTTTTCTCACCACTTTTTGCCATCCTGTGTGCCTTATCAATCCTTTTTTCAAGGCTTTCAAGGTCTGCAAGAATTAATTCCAGATTCACTACTTCAACATCTCTTACAGGCTCTATATCAGGATATGTATGTGACACATTCTCATCTTTAAAACATCTTACAACATGGACAATAGCTTCCACTTCACGAATATGAGATAGGAATCTATTTCCGAGCCCTTCACCTTTACTGGCACCCTTTACCAGTCCCGCTATATCTACAAACTCAATAGTCGTGGGGATAATTTTTTCTGGACTAACTATTCTGGCTAATTCCTCCAGTCTCCTGTCAGGAATAGGCACTACAGCAATATTTGGCTCTACGGTACAAAATGGATAATTTGAAGCTTCTGCACCGGCAGCTGTTATTGCATTAAACAGTGTGCTCTTTCCCACATTAGGAAGACCTATTATTCCTAGCTTGATCGTCATCTCCTATTTAAGTCCTATTTTAATAAAAATAATCTATTCAACAATCCTGCCTTCAGTTGATGCCTTTTTGATAATTATAAAATAACAGAGCAATACTTTAATAAGACCATATAAAGTTAATTTTAATCCTTTAGCAGTTCTTCTATAATTATAAGAGATAATAAAAGATTTTTCTTTAAAAAATGCGTTTATCATTCTCCTATTATCTTAATCAGCACTCTTTTTTTTCTCTTACCATCAAATTCACCGTAAAATATCTGTTCCCACGGCCCTAAATCAAGCCTGCCTTCTGTTACTGCAATTACTGCTTCTCTTCCCATTATAGTTCGTTTCAGATGTGCATCAGCATTATCTTCAAACCCATTATGCATATATTGATTATAAGGTTTCTCTGGTGCAATTTTTTCAAGCCACTTCTCAAAATCCTGGTGTAGGCCGCTTTCATCATCATTTATAAAAACACTGGCAGTAATATGCATGGCATTACAGAGAGCAAGACCTTCATTTATTCCGCTTTCCTTTAGGCAATTTTTTACCTCACCAGTTATATTGATCAATTCTCTTCTATTTTTAGTTTGAAACCATAACTCCTTTCTGTAACTTTTCACATTGATTCTCCTTCCAGATTTTCCTGTCCATTTAAAATTTATCAGCTTTACATTTCCAATTAAATCCCTTTAAGTTATTATTAAACAGTCATATTTAAAAATTATTCTATGCTACAGGTGTTATTTAATATTATCATCACCAAAGAAGAAAGGAAACCAAAATGATAGGTAAGAATGTGCTCATTAGACTTTTATCTATAGTACTGGTTATCACACTTTTAATAATTTTACTTTGTTCCTGCCAAAGCATTGCTGAATTAACTTTTGACGATAAGGGTAAATCTTTTGAACTGGAAAAGGGAGACAGGATAAATATAAAACTTGAATCCAATCCTACCACAGGCTATAGCTGGATACTGGGTGAAGAGACAGATACTTCTGTGGTATCCCTGTTTGACTCTAAATTTGTGCAGACAGAAAAAGAAGAAGAACTTGTGGGGGCGGGAGGCTACGAAATTTTTACCTTCAAAGCCGAAAATAGCGGTCAGACTGAAATTATCCTGACTTACCAGAGACCCTGGTAAGAGGAAGAGTTAAAAGAAGAATTTCTGTTTAAAATAAATATCACTGTTAAATAAAAGACTTATAGCTATAGCTTTAGTGTTTACCAAATTTATAAATACTTCGATTTAAAAATATTAGTATATAAAAAATGGTGGAGATGAGCGGACTTGGTCTTTCGTCTCGCTCCGCTCGCTGCAGAGCCGCGGACTCCCTCGTCTTTGACTCAGTCCGTCTTTTCAAGTCCTGTAAAATATGCACCACCGGCATATTTTACACAATCTGGATTAAACATCATTTACCATATTCAGTAAATTTACTGGTGGAGATGAGCGGACTTGAACCGCCGCCCTCTTGTCTGCCAGACAAGCGTTCTCCCACTGAACTACATCCCCACTAAATAGTTCGATTAAATCAACTCTTAATTAAACTGCTATTTATTTAATCTAGCCAGTATTATAATTCTAAAATAATTGACTTCCGTTAATTGGTGTAGAGCCATTTATTAAATCTACTGGTGGGCGAAGGGGGACTTGTTCTTTCGTCTCACTTTGTT
>PEXF01000116.1 GCA_002779205.1 Candidatus Hydromicrobium americanum | reverse complement strand
ATTATCTTTAATCCTTATTTCCTCTATGATCTAGGGTTCTGGATGTCATACGGCTCGATGGCAGCATTAGTTTTTATTTACCCGGCAGTGGTGAGATTGGCCGGAAATATCTTTCCGTCTCTAAAGCTAAAGAAAGTATTTTTTATGAGAATTGCCCTTATTACTCTTTCTATCCAGATAGTTCTATTTCCTGTTTTAGCTTACTTTTTTAAAGAAGTTTCTTTAATTTCGCCGGCGGCTAACATTCTCGTAATACCGGTATTTTATATTCTTCTATCCATTTTAATGGTTTCTTCTTTTGTCACTATAATCTGGCCGCCTGCGGGAGGTCTTCTCTTAAAGTCAAGCTCTATTTTTTTTGAATTTATCTTGAAAACGGTTAAAATTTTAAGTAAGTTTGATTTTTGTATTATAAATTTTGAAAGTTTCCCGGTAAAAAATGTGGTAGTTTACTATATAGTACTTTTAATCATATTATTTACAGCCTGTATGATTGTAAAAAGAATTAATATCAGCAAAAAAATGCATAAAGGGAACTTAAAATTTTAACAAAAAAGTCTATCTTCTTTTAAAAATTTGTGTAAAAAAATATATCATAAGTCCTGTTTTCCTAATTATAGGAACACAATTTTTGATAGCAATATTTTTACCTACCGCTTTTCCCACTACAGTAAATGCAGCAATTCCACTTGTCACTATTATACTCATCACAACCTGTTTCAAACCAGGATTCTTAAGTAAAATGATTACAATTATGGTAGCACCTATTGAACCACTCACAATGCCAGTAACATCACCAATTACATCCAGGCAAAAATTGGAGACCCTGTCAGCATTTTTAACCAGATTTAGAGCCTGGTAAGCACCTTTGATTTTTTTTGCAGCCATGGCAATAAAAGGTACTTCGGGACACGCAGTAGCAGAAACTCCTATAAGGTCAAATAATATACCTATGAAAATTATGATAATGAGAAGAACAAAAGCAACAATCAGATTTACACTTTTAAGAATCGTTTCTGATATGAAACTCAAAAAAGCCGCTGAAGCAAATGTCCACAAGAGAATTATTAAAATCCAGCGGGTTACTTTTTTGCGTTGCTTGTTAGATCTGTTTTTTCTTTTCGCCAATATCTATACCTCAAATAAATAAAGATGGTAATACGGCAGGTAAACTTTGCGGCTTAGGTCTAGTAGGATTTCCCAGGCGGATACTGACATGTTTCCACATCAGCAGTTTCCCTTTAAATTCACCTCTATAGTGTCACCAGCTATAGGACTAGATTACCACTTAGTCCACACTGTAATCCCTACCGTATCTCTTAAAAAAGAACAGTCTAGGAGCTTTCCTCGACAGTTAAACCAAAACTAGCCTTTTTTGCAGAATAGGTTTCACTCAGCAAAGATAACTGGAACTTCTGATTAAAAAAGTCCTGGTCTCTTACTCTGCTCTCCCCCTATTCCACGCAAGGCAGGCTACGCTGCAGCTGTAAAAACATTTGCAGGTCTGCCTCCATATGCAGTTATAAGCTAAATACACACGGAGTCTCCACGGAAGAAGGGTCTACGCCCACATGCCATTGCGGATCGCCCTTCAACCTTAACCTCCAGCATCAGCCCCCGACTGGGCGTCAGCAGCCAACACCAGAGACTTCATCTATATGCCCTCAACGGATTTTTAGCCCCGTCTTCATTGTTGGTGGTACTGACTAGAATACTGCACCATCTTTATTTCAAAAAAACAAATTGACTAATCTTGCAGATTAATCTAAATTTTCCAATAAACACCTATTATTTTATATCGGGACGCTCCACAAGGCAAGCCTCGTGGCTTCTGTTTAGTTTACCAAACATTCTTTTTCCTGTTTCAATGTCGGCTCTCTTGAACCAACTCCACAGGCGTTAATTCGGCTTTGCCCAAGCCTACAAATATTTATTGACGCATTTAAGTCTCTATCTACTTATGTTTTGTATTATACTACAATATATTGTAAATGTCAGGTTTTTCCAACTTTCTTAGAATATATGCCAATTTATCCCCGCCATAAGCGGACGGGGTTTTCTTGGCAGGTTTTTATAACATAAATGAAAAGACTAATGTCAAATATAAGGAGATGATGTTCTTTCGGCTCTCATCTTTTTCAACTTTTCGAGTGTTACTATAGCCAATTAATTTAAGTGCAACAATATTTTTCCAGAATCAGTAACTTTTTATTAACTTTGATTCCAGTTCGAGAAGAGCGGTTTTTAATATTATTAAAATTTACTATATTTTACTATATAATAGTTTCAGTTATATTACTTATGGCCTGTATAATTATAAAAAGGATTGATATCAGCATTAGAAGGCGAGGATAGCACAGGTTGTTTGTTTATTTAATCTTTTAAAATATATGAATGAATATGAAAGATAATAAGTTAAAAAAAGAACTTTTAAAATTAGAAGAGCTTTCATCCTGTTACTTATATATCAGTACCAGTGATTCGGTACTGGAGGATAGGGTTGAGAGTGTAAAGAAGTTCCTTAAAGGAAAGATTAATTTTGATACAGACTTTAAAATTTTTAGTGGAGCAGAAGAAATTGATGAAGAGGAATTCAATAATTATATAAGCACTCCTTCCTTATTTTCCCCAAAAAAAATAGTAGTAATAAAATATATTGAAAAAGTTTCCGCAAACCTGCAAAAAAAAGTAATAAATTTAATATCATCAAACAGTAACGGCAGTGCAAATGTAATTTTTATTATTACTGCCTCAAAGCAGAAATTTAATCCTGCACTTCTGGATACGATCAGGAAAGCGGGGAAAGTTATACAGCTAAAATCACCTTTAAGCAGCAGCTTGAAGAAATGGCTGGAAGAAAGATCCGAATCTGATGGAATAAAATTCACCGAGAGGGCAGCATCGCTTTTGATAGAAAATGTGAATCTGGATTTAAATTTACTAAAGAAAGAGTATGAAAAACTCTATGATTATATAAGTTCGGAAGCAAAAAAAGTAATTGATGAAGATACAGTGAGATTTTTGGTTAGCCGTATTTATTCATTAAAAATTTTTGATTTAGTGGATTATCTTGGTAAAAGAGATAAAGATAACAGCCTTAAAGCGTTAAGATCTATACTGGAGGAAGGCCAGAACTTAATTGGACTGGTCACATTGATTCACAGGATGTTTAAATGTTTTTTATATATTAAATCGGGAAATAGCAAATCATCGGTAACGGACTATATTGAAAATAATATAAAGGTTCCTCCCTATTTTGTTGGCAAGCTGGTAAGCAAATATATTAAGTTAAGCGATAATTACACGGAAGATGAAGTACTTAAGGTCTTTGAAATCTTAAATAAATATGACATCAGTTTTAGAATCAATACCATTGAAGGTAAACATCTGGTTAAAAAGTTAATTTCAGAAATTATAGATATAGATGTCTGAATAATAACTCTGGTCCTTTTTTAGTTGGGATTATTTAAGATTTTTTAATTGAATTAACCAGCTTTGCTGCTTTAGATTTTTTATTAGCTGAAAAATTCTTGTGAACTGCGCCTTTCTTTACCGCTTTATCAAGGTGTTTGGAAAGTATATTGAAATTCTTTTCAGCCTCTTCTATATTTTTGCTATTTACAGCTTCAGCAAGTCTTTTTTGGTCGGTTTTTATCCTGGTTTTAAGCAACCTATTTTTAATTCTTCTTTTAATATTCTGTCTGTCTCTTTTTTCCTGCGACTTTATATTTGGCATCTATTTATTTCCTCTCCAATAACTATCAATTTTAAACGAAGATACATTTTAGCATTTTTTTAGATAAATAAAAATATTTATTGCCAGGCCGATATAAATGATATAATACTTTTTTTAATAACATCTGTAATATAATATAGCTATGGATGAAG
This sequence comes from Candidatus Hydromicrobium americanum, assembly GCA_002779205.1. GTDB lineage: Bacteria > Actinomycetota > Humimicrobiia > Humimicrobiales > Humimicrobiaceae > Hydromicrobium > Hydromicrobium americanum. The sequence goes on along the minus strand of PEXF01000116.1, from coordinate 3,584 downwards.
ATTATTTACTGTCAAGAAAAAGAATTTTTAATGCCACATTCCTTGTAGTCCTGGCTATTCTGCTGTCAAAAATTTCCGGGCTGGTAAGAGACCAGATAATGACCGGTTATTTTGGTATCACCTATGATACTGACGCTTTTACCTGGGCATATTTTATTCCGAATCTTTTCATGGTGCTTTTTGCTGAAAGTCTGATAATTGCAGCGTTTATCCCAATTTATTCAGCATATTTAAAAAGGAACCAAAAAGATGATTTGAAAATATTTGTTAATTCGGTTATAAATATTATGGTTGTGGTGTTTTTTATCATCTCCGCTATTATATTCATTCTATCTCCTGAAATAGGAGCAGTACTTTCAAAAATCGCAAATAACCAGTTAGATGTAGACAAATTTGTGGTTATGAACAGAATTATGATATTCTCTCTTGTTCTGTTGTCCTTATCTGGCCTGGCCACCGGTATATTAAATTCACATAATATTTTTACTATTCCTTCTCTTGCTCCTTTTGTATTGAATGTAATTACCGTAATTTTTGTTGTCCTGCTTTTTCAACATCTTGGAATATACAGTATAGCCATAGGAACAATGGTTGGCTCACTTATGCATTTTGTTGTAAAACTACCCCAGCTTAAAATCTCGCCGCTAAAGTACAGGTTTGCCATAAATTTTAAGCATAAGGGAGTCAGAGAAATCTTTTCACTTATGCTTCCCATCCTCTTGAGTTTAGGTGCAGTTCAGCTTAATAATGGTGTGGATAATTTTTTTGCATTAAATCTGGGAGGAGGAAATACTACTGCTTTAACATTGTCATGGAGAGTTGCAAATCTGCCGCTCGGAGTATTTTCAGTAGCAATTGTAACCGTACTGTATCCATTAATATCCGGGCAGGCGGCAGAAGATGATATTAAGGGTATAAAGGAAAGCTTTTCTCTGGGAGTAAGGGAAATTGGATATATGATGATACCGGCAACTGCAGGACTGGTAATTTTAAGGTACCCTATAATAAAAGTCCTATTTGAGCGTTATAATTTCAGTCCCGGGGATACAAAAAAAGTAGCATACATTCTGATTTTTCACAGTCTTGGCCTTATATTTTTTGGACTTCTTATGATTCTTAACCGTATGTTTTATGCATTCAAAAATGTAAAAACTCCGCTTAAGGTTGCAAGTTTTTCTATTATTGTTAATTTGATCCTTGACTGGATTTTAATAAAGTTTATGGGTGTTGGTGGACTTGCCCTCTCCACGTCCCTGGTTGCGTTATGCAATGTAGTAATCCTTGTTATAATACTCAGAAAAAAAATAGGAAATTTTGGAGGCAGGAGAATATTTGTATCGTATGGAAAGATTTTTGCTTCAGCAGCCATTATGGGTATTGTGTTATATTTTTCGTGGAAATGGCTGGAAAATTTTGCTTATCAGGGTCTGTGGCCGCTAATTCTGCTTTTATTTTTAGCAATTGTTGCCGGGGTTGGTATTTATATAGCCTGCACTATTCTATTTAAAATGGAAGAGGTAAAATTTGCAGTAGGATTATTTAAGAAATTAAAGAAAACCGGTTAATCATTGTTTTTATAATGGATTATTTTATTAAATTATTTCATTTTATTAAATTATGACAGACAGCAAACTAATTAGAAATTTTTCAATAATTGCTCATATTGATCATGGGAAATCCACCCTGGCTGATAGAATTTTAGAAATAACCGAGACTGTAAGCCGGAGAGAGATGCTGGATCAATTCCTGGATGATATGGAACTTGAAAGAGAGCGGGGAATTACCATAAAGGCTCATTCAGTAAGGGTTCTTTATAATAGTAAGTCAGATGGCAGGCAGTATATTTTTAATTTAATTGATACACCCGGTCATGTTGATTTCAGCTATGAAGTCTCGAGAAGTCTGGCTGCCTGCGAAGGGGCAATACTGGTTGTTGATGCTACCCAGGGAATACAGGCGCAAACCCTGGCTAATGTTTATCTGGCGGTTAATAATAAACTGGAGATTATTCCGGTTATTAATAAGATTGACCTGAAAAGTGCAAGAATTGATGAGGTTGCTATGGAGCTTGGCAGCGTGCTGGGAGTAAAAGAAGAAAAAATACTGAAGGTCAGCGCAAAGACAGGCTATGGGATTGAGGAAATACTGGAAAGGATAGTAACTGATATACCACACCCGGACGGAGATCCTGAAGGTCCACTTCAGGCGTTAATCTTTGATTCACATTATGATTCTTATAGAGGTATAGTAGTCCTTATAAGGGTTGTAAACGGCTCTATAAATAAAGGTAATAAAATTAAATTTATGGTAGAAAATCTTACAAGTGAGGTCGAAGAGGCGGGTATATTTGGTCCTGATATGATAGAGAAGGAGTTGCTGACTGCAGGCGAAGTGGGTTATATTATTACCGGGATTAAAGAAGTAGGAAACATAATGGTAGGGGATACTATAACTGCTTTAAAAAATCCTGCGGAAAAGAGTCTTCCTGGATACAAGAAGCCAAAACCTATGGTTTACTCCGGGCTGTTTCCTATAGAGGGGGGAGACTATGAAAATTTAAGGGATGCCCTGGGCAAGCTTTCACTAAATGATTCTTCTCTGGACTTTGTCCCTGAAGTTTCCAGTGCGCTGGGCTTTGGTTTTAGGTGTGGTTTTTTAGGGCTTCTGCATATGGAAATCGTCAGGGAAAGACTTGAAAGAGAATATGGATCAAAGATATTGACCTCTGCACCAAACGTAGCTTACAGAATAACTAAAAGCGACAATTCAGTGATTGAAGTAAAGAGACCTTCTGATTTTCCGGTCCAGGAGAAAATATTAAAAATAGAAGAACCATATGTAGGAGCAACAATAATTACTCCAAAAGATTATATCGGGGATGTAATGAAGCTGGCAAACCAGAAGAGGGGCAATTTTAAGGATATGCAGTATATATCACCAGAAAGAGTGGAAATTAAATATGCCATACCTCTTTCAGAAATAATTGTGGATTTTTTTAATCTCTTAAAATCAATAACTTCAGGATTTGCTTCACTGGATTACGAACTTCTGGAATACAGGCTTTCTGATCTTGTGAAACTGGATATATTAGTGGCCGGGGAAAAGGTTGATGAGTTGTCTATTATAATTCATAAGGAAAAGGCCTATCAGATGGGCAGGGAAATAACTCAAAGGCTGAGGAAACTGATACCAAGACAGAACTTTGAGATATCCATACAGGCAGCAATTGGAAAGAGAGTTATTGCCAGGGAAAGAGTAGCTCCATATAGAAAGGATGTTACTGCGGGACTTTATGGCGGGGATATAACCAGGAAAAGAAAAGTTCTTGAAAAGCAAAAGTCAGGTAAGAAAAAAATGAAAAGAATTGGTAGAGTTGAGATACCGCAAGAAGCCTTTATGAGTTTTTACAAATTGGATGTTAAGAAATAGCACTGGGAATGTAATAGGAAGAGTATTTTTATTAGTTTAAAAAATTCTATTGAACTTATTTTTTTAATATTATAAGTTTTGTATTTTTTAAAGAATATTGCTGTAAGCGAGATGTAGTATTATAGCCTCCTTTCCATTTTGATTTTTAAATGTGT
>PEXF01000112.1:5759-7671 GCA_002779205.1 Candidatus Hydromicrobium americanum | reverse complement strand
AGACTTATATCTCCTCTAAACTTATTTACCAATAAACCTTTTATGTATTTTCTATAACTTTTTGGAAGAAGCTTTACCGTGCCGTAAAAACTTGCAAATACGCCGCCCCTGTCAACATCTCCCACCAATATTACAGGGGATGCGGCAATCTCTGCTGTTCGCATATTTACAATATCATTTTTCAGCAAGTTTATTTCTGCCGGGCTGCCGGCTCCTTCTATTACTACAAAATCAAATCTTTTTTTTAGACCACTGATGATTTCTTTAATTTTGTCTAAATAAAAAATCTTCTTTTTGCTATATTCAACAGCGCTCATATTTTTTACCACTTCTCCCATAAATATTATCTGCGCCCTTGAGTCAGCTACAGGTTTAATAAGTATTGGATTCATATAAACTTCAGGTTCCAGTCCACATGCTTCAGCCTGGACTACCTGGGCTCTGCCCATCTCCCCACCTGTGGCAGTGACATATGAGTTCAGGGCCATGTTTTGTGATTTAAATGGACATACGCTGTATCCATCCTGTTTCAAAATTCTGCATATTGCAGCAGCTACAACACTTTTGCCAACATGTGAGCCAGTGCCCTGTATCATTATGGATTTTGATTTACTCTTTATCATATTGTAATTACAAATGCCTGAGTACCTGATTTATCGACTTAACTACAATTGCACCATCTTCTATTATTCTCCTGTAAAGCTTTTCTGCTTTTCCACCGGTATGATCTCTTTCCCTTATGTTTTTTTCATCTATTACTATCACTTTTTTTCCTGAACTGATTGCTTCTTTTACAGATACCAGATTTGAGAAATTGCCGGGGCCGAACTCCACTGCAGGGAGGATTATCACATCGCTTGATTTAATAAATTCAATGTTCTTATTCTGTGAAACAAAACTAATAGGTGAAAAAGGTGCCTCGGTTACATAAGGGATTCCCAGCATCTGGGCAGTATCAATATCTGTATCCAGAGTATTTATAACTCCGCAGGATACTGTATAACCGCTGCTGTGGAGTAAATTCATTACCGGTGATGCAGCTCCGCCACCGCCAATTATATGAACTCTTAAATATTTGTTTGCTTTCTGACTGGAAATACCCCGATCATCACCCGGATTAAAAACCGGACTAACGTAAAGTTTTTTAGTTACAGGATTTCTGCCTACAAATACATCACTTCCAAATACACTTTTTATACTTTCCCTGTTTATTATATCTTCTCCACTGCCGAAATTAAAAATCCTGCCTTCTTTTAGAAGTATTATTTTTTTGCTGTTTTGTATGGCAAGATTCACATCATGAAAAATTCCAATTATGGTTTTATTTTCTTTTTTATTTAAGCTTAGAAACAAATTCATAAATTCAATCTGGAAATTTATATCAAGATGAGAAGTGGGCTCATCCAGAAGCAGTATAGAGCTATCCTGGGCTAGAGCTTGAGCCATAATTACCCGCTGCTTCTCACCGCCTGACAGTTCCGTAAACTTTCTATTTGCAAATGGTAATATTTTAGTCTTTTCCATGGCTCCGCTAACTGCATCAAAATCCTCTTTTCCTTCCGTTCCAAATCTTGAAATGTATGGGTACCTTCCCATCATAACCATTTCAGATACAGTAAAACTAAAGCCCGGATTGGTATACTGGGGCACTACAGCCACCATTTTTGCAATATCTTTTGAATCTAACTCCTTTATATCCCTTCCACCGACTTCAATTTTACCTTCATATCCTCTTAGAACCTTGCTTATAAGATTTACCAGAGTGCTTTTACCTGATCCATTCGGACCAAGGATTGAGATAAAACTTCCTTCTTCCACACTAAAACTTATATTATCCAGAACTTTTTTCTTATTATAAGAAAAATCTAAATTTTTAACCGAAAGCATTTTTCTCTTTCTACTCATCTCATCT
>PEXF01000112.1:0-5673 GCA_002779205.1 Candidatus Hydromicrobium americanum | reverse complement strand
CTACTGGAATTTCCCTGGGCATAAGAATAGTTCTGGCTAAAGTATCAGACATAAGCAGAACTATTCCCCCTGCTACAGCAGAAGTTGGATATAAAATTTTATGGTCGGGCCCTACAATCAACCTTAAAATATGCGGTGTGATAAGGCCCACAAATCCTATAATTCCACTAACAGAAACAGCTAAAGCAGCTATAAGTGAAGCCATTATCAGCAGTATTTTTTTAACTCTGTCTGTTTGAACTCCTAACTGAGCTGCTCTTTCATCTCCCAGGGATATGATATTCAAATCCCTCATATAAAATCCGGAAATTATAATAAGCACGATTACCATAGGAGCTAAAATATTAAACTTATACCATGATGCAGCAGTTAAGCCACCCATAATCCAAAAAATTATTTTTGCCATATTATGAGCCCTAAATATCATGATAAACGAGGTCATAGCACTTAGCATAGCGCTAAGGGCAATGCCAGAGAGAAGCAGTGTAGTTACTGAAATCTTACCCCTGGCGTTGGAGATACTGTAGACCAAAAATGTAGTGACCAGTGCCCCGAGCAGGGCAAAAATAGTGGTAGTGGAAATACCCAGTAGACCGACGCCGGTAATAAACACCATACCAATAGTTGCTCCAAAAGCTGCTCCTGCGGAGACCCCGATCACAAAGGGATCTGCCATAGGATTTCTAAAGAGCCCCTGAAAAATAACCCCCGCGCTGGCAAGTGCTATACCAACAAATATGGACAAGAAAATCCTCGGCAGCCTTATCTGTGAAATAATCACAATATCCTGGGGATCCAGCCGGGCAGTATTGATAAAATGATTAACCCCTGGAATAAAACTAGCTATAATCAAGCTGGTATCCTTTAAGCTTACTTTCGCAGCTCCTATTGAAGCAGCAACTATAATAAGCACTATTAATATTATTAGCAGTATTATTATATGCTTTATAGTTTTCCTTCCGGTTCCCATAAAAATTTATATAAAAAAAGTAAATACTAAATAACTGGCAAATAAAAACAGTAGTTCAGTAATCTCGCTTACTCCACCTATGATATCACCGGTTATCCCCCCGATTCTTCTTGTAAAAAACCAGCTTACAGGCAATAAAAGCAAAAATAAGGCAGCAGTAACCAGTAGAGCTTTAGCTAAGATAAATAGTATTAAATAAACACTTTCTAAATTATTTAAAAAACTGAAACTACCTACCTCACTTCCAGTAAGATATCCAAAAAATGTATATAAAACTAAAAATAACAAAAATAAATATATACTTGATATATAAAAATTTTTTCTTTTATTTTTATTATCTGTAAATATTTTAGCCAGACTACTGCTGCCTCGAGCATTTTTATACCTGCCAATCAAAAAAACCATGCTCCATCTCCCGAATGCGGGCATAAAGATGATTGTTAAATAAAAAATTAAAACATGCCCTGAATCAATACTGGCTAAATAATAGACTATAGAAATCTTTAGAAGCAATAAAAAAACTATGGATAAAATTCCATATACCCCTGTATCACTTTTTTTCATAATCTCTAAAATTTTATTCTTATCACTCCTGCCGGAAAAAGTGCCATCAAACATATCGCTCAGGCCATCAAGATGAGCTCCGCCAGATAAAAAAACTTCCAATCCAATAAGTAAAATTACAGATAAAAATACCGGAAATATAAAACTTGCAACAAAATAGAACAAAGATAATATTATGCCAATGACTAATCCAGCTATTGAAAAATAAACCGTAGAATCAGCTACTTGTTCTCTTTTTAATATATATTTTTTTGGAATTTTTATAATGGTTAGAAATCCCAAAGCATTGATAAACTTGCTCATTATTTTAACCTTTGTTTCAGTCCTGCTATAAATAAATAAACTTCATCTGAAGCTTCTGCTATCTTTTTGTTTACAATACCCATTAAGTCCCTGAAAATTCTTCCAAGGGGAAATGCAGGAACAACTCCAAGGCCAATTTCATTTGAAATAATTATTACGTTTAACTTGCTTTCTTCCAGTTCTTCCAGGAGAGATTCAAAAAATGATATGACTTTCCTTTCTGCGGCTATTTCAACTTCATTTCTTATAATTTTAATAGAATCTAATTTATAATCATAAATGATTCTAAACAGCAAGTTAGTTATGCAATCAATAATTACAGTGTTGATATTTTCTTTGGAGATACTTTTTATAATTTTTTTTATACCCTGTTCGTCTATATTTTTGTCAGCAATTTCATAGGTTTTCCAGTTTTTTGGCCTTCTCTTTCTATGATGCAAAATTCTTTTTTCCATTTCTTCATCGGTGATCTTTGAGGTAGCAATATACGCTACTCTACCATAAAGAGACTTTGCCAGCTCCTCTCCGTAACTGCTTTTTCCACTTCTCGCTCCGCCAATGAGAAAATAAATTCTTGCCAAGAAACTCCTCTTTTTCTAATAGTATACTTGTTATTATTATAAACAATAATAACAAGTATACTTTACTTTATAAAAATTATTTAAGAATTAATTTTTTACTCTATTACTTCAAATTCACCAAAAATTTCAGGATGAATCGCTTTCGATAGCATCTGCAGCGCTTTAATAAGGTTCTGGTTTGGACGGGAAATTGGATTATCCGGGACAACATAAACCCTGCCACTGGTCACTGCATCAATGCTTGAAAACCTCTCATCATCCATTATTACTGAGGGATCTGACGTAAGACTCATAGGAGCAATTATTATATCCGGATTTTTCTCTATTAATGTCTCCACGCTATATTCAGGCCAGCCGGTTAGGTTATCTTCTGCTACTATATTTACCCCGCCTGACTTTTCGATTAAGTCATCAATAAAGGTATCTGCCCCTGCGCTCATTAAAGGATCATTCCATACCTCATAAAAAACTCTGGGTTTCTGTTCATCACTCAAATCTTTAACCTGATTATATATTTTATCAACTTCTTTTTTAAGTTCGCTCACAAGTTCCTTCCCCTTATCTTCAAGCCCAATTATTTTACTGATGTTAGCTATCTCATCATAAACACCTTCAATACCTTTAACATCGATGACTCTGTAAATTTCAATTCCGAGTTCTCTTACTTTTTGATAGTCATCTTCAGGGCCACCGGTAATGGTTATTAAAATATCCGGATCAAGTTCAGCTATTCTTTCTATATTCAGCCCATATACATCCCCAGCACCCTCAAATCCTTCCGCCAGTGGTTCAGCCGTCATTACACTAAAATTATCAACGTCTACCACCAGTTCCATAGCGCCCAGACCGTTAATTATTTCCAGCGCACTTGGCGCAAGGACAATAATCTTCTCAGCAGGCCCGGTAAGCTTAACTATATTTTCTTCACCATCCACCACCTCTACTGGACTGCCCAATGATTCTTCTGCAGCCTGCCCCTTGCATCCTGAAAAGATACCCAGGACAGCTATAAGAGATAGAATTAGAATCACTGCCACTGCTAGCATAATCTTTTTTGACATTCTTTCCTCCTCTAATCTTTTATTGTTTATAAATAAAAAAACCCGCCTTTCTTCGTGCGGGAATTTTTCCTTTTAATAAATGAAAAATCACCCTCTTTCTTCCGAAGAGAGATAATTAAAAACACTTACAGGTTTCCTGGCTTAAGGGACTTTACTCTTCACCTTCCCAGCAAGATCATTGCCGGTGGTATATTAAAGAGTACACACCCTATCACAGTGGCGGGACCGCTCCAGAATTAGACTGGATTCCCTGATATAACAACACAAACTATATAATCTATTTATTTTTAAAAGAACACTTATTATTTTCCAATTGATAATATTACTATAATAATATTAAATTGCAATTGTTTTTTACAATATTTTATTTTCCTCAAACCATTCAAAAGTATCTTCTCTACAAAATCATAGGCTCCATTTATAGTCATTTTCATCTTACCTCTGGCAAAGTCAATAAATGTCTGAGTCATTGCTGATATCCTGAAATCATAAGGACCTAACGAGAAGCTCAGCGCCTTGTTATGCATTTACTGTACATATTGGATTATGAAGTTGAGATATCCTTGCCTACCTCCACGTTTGTTCCACCTGTTGACAGATTTCAGAATTCTTTTCAAGCATAGGACAATCTCGTCAACACTCCTGGGTTCAGGTACTATTTCCTTATCCTTCGAGACATCGTTGCTTAAGCTGGCTCGCCCAAGACGCCACTCACACATCCTCCTTACATTCTCCAGAAGAAGACGTTCCACATCAGATAATGGGAAGTGCCGTGGTGAACGTCCGATCTTCTCAGCAATGTAGCTATCAATAAGAGCTTTCAACATGCGCATAACGCCATAATCAGATAATTCAGGATGATCCCGGTAGGTCATGACTATGCCAAACTCAATATTCTGTAACACGTCGGTGTATTTGTCTTCGACTCTCATCATTTTTTCAAAAGCATAACATCTGAGTTCAGCGGTTGGTTAGAACTTTTATTTAATTAATTTTATTGGCAAATATTTTGCGTAATTTTCAAAATCTTTATCTATTGTAAAGATTATCATATTTTCTGAATGTGCGACAGAGCAGATGAGAAAATCTATGGTTAACCCCTGTACGCCTTTTAAGCGGCAAACATTGCAGAATTCAGCGGCCTTTTCAAAATGTATGTTTTTCAGTTGGATTTCTTCAAAAGAAGAGAGGATGTCTTTTAATTTTTCAAACTGAGCAGAGTGGTGCACACCTGAAAGCAATTCTTGTTTGATCGGGCCTATAAGTACAGCTCTACCGTCATTGATAAGATCTGAAAGTTTTTTAATAATATTTTCATCTGGATTTTTATGTCTGAGTGCGTGTGACCAAACATAGGTATCTACCAGTACTTTCATCTTTTTCTGGCTTTTTTATAATCATACTTCTCATCGAACTCGACCTTGCCGAACAGACCAGTAATCTCTGCCTGTTTTTTGTGGGTAATATACTCCCTCAGGGCAGTTGTGACTGCTTCTTTTTTTGTCTTATGATGGCCAATTTTTAATGCCTGTAAAATTAATTTATCATCTATTGCGAGATTTGTTGCCATGACGTCCTCCTTCTACACAAAATATAACACATTATAATGTGTAAATCAAGGAATCTTCTTTATTTTTTTGTTCTAACATCTTAATATACAGAAATTTATTATATCAAGATTTATTAACATGACAAATTGACACTCTCCACGCCTAAAGGCGAGAGATTCTCAGTTCATCGCAGAAACTAAAGTTTCTGCTCCCTGAAGGCTCTGTCCGAGCCTTAAAATATTTAAAGCGGAATTATAATCACGGTCTATGACCAGTCCACAGGAGCAATTATGAACACGAACAGACAAATCTTTTGGAACTATTATCCCGCAATTAGAACAAATTTGAGATGTATTCCTGGCAGGAACTTCAATAACTTCACGCCCAGCTTCTTCCGCTTTGGCTTTCAGTATATTAAAGAAACCAAACCAAGCTACATCTCGCATAGACCTATTAAGATTTCTAAAAGTTTTCCATAATTTAAGTTTTTCTATATAAACAATATCGTTTTCTTTAAGAAGTTGATTGGCAATTTTAAAATGAAAATCCTTTCTCTGATTAAAAACTTTTTCGTGTGCTTTAGCTACAAGTATTCTTGCTCTATTTCTACGATTAGAGTTTTTCTTTTTATGAGAAAGTTTTTG
>PEXF01000053.1 GCA_002779205.1 Candidatus Hydromicrobium americanum | reverse complement strand
ATTAAGATGGCTATGATATCTAAAATTTTTTATGGAAGCTCATCAGTTGTATGGCTGCTTATCATTTTAATATCTGCAGCATTCTTACTGGCTATAGCAATACTTCTGGTGGGAATATTGTATAAGCCAGCATACAATAATGAAGTGTTAAGATATTTTGATAAAGATTTTTTACTAAAGGCCTCGCAGTATAATAGAATGGCTACCACTATATCTATTGCCAGGCAACTGGTAACCTGGATTTTTTTAATAGGTGTAACAATACTAACCTGGAAGTATTTTTCTATAAGTTCAAGGATATCGATTATTCTTTTAGCTGGTTATATAGCACTTTTTTTTATTTTGCTATATTTGTTGCTAATGCCGCTTGATTATCTTAGAGGTTTTGTAATCGAACACCAATATGGTCTTTCCACTCAAACCATAAATTCATGGCTTGCAGATTTTGCCAAAAACAAGGCAATATCGTTAGTAATTTCAACAGTTTCTATGACAGTTCTCTATGTTTTAATGATTTATGTTACTAAATACTGGTGGGTTGTAGCAGGAGCAATACTGATAATTTTTTTAATCATAGCTACATATTTATATCCCTTAATTATTGACCCACTTTTTTACAAGTTTGAACCTTTAGAAGATAAGGTCTTAAAGGCCCAGATTGTTGAAATTTCTGAGCGTGCAGGTATTAAGGTTAATGAAGTATTAGTTGCAGATGCCAGCCGGAGAACAAATAAAGCCAATGCTTACTTTACCGGATTAGGAAATTCAAAACGCATTGTTATATTTGATAATTTGCTAAACAAGTTTTCTGAGAAAGAGGCCTTATCAGTAATAGTACATGAAGTAAGCCACTGGAGATATTTACATATATTAAAAGGGCTTGCGCTTAGTGGTGTAGGTGGAATTCTGGGAATTTTTTTACTGAAAATAATACTGGGGGAAATAGGACTAGTAGCTGATTCTAGATCGATATTGATTATTATTCTTTTAGTTTCGATTTTTACTTTTATTACCCTTCCAGTCCCAAATGCGATTTCCAGGTTCCATGAAAAACAAGCTGATATAATGACTATTCAACTGACTGGTGATCCAGAAACACAGATTTCACTAATGACTAAATTGGCTGACTCCAATCTTTCCAACGTAGTTCCTCATCCTTTTATAAAAGTGATGCTGTATAGCCATCCGCCCATTATTGAAAGGATAGAAATGGCTAATCAATATATAAAGTAATAAATAAATTTGATATTGACAGATTTTAACTCTATTGCTTCTGAAATTTTTACTGCCTATAATAAAAATATAGCAAGATAAAAGATAAGTAACTGCGGTTGCTTTAAAATGTCATAAGTGTTTGCACAGGCTAAATATTATATTCTAAGGAACAGGTGATATATCTATGAGTTCAGGCTTGCTTGCCTATATTGATGAAAATATCAAATCTAAAGATAAATATTTCTGCCACAGGGGAAAATACAGGACAGTATCCTGGAGTTTTGTAAAAGTATATGATTATGCAAAGAGATTTGCGTCACTGCTCTACCAGCTCAAGGTAAAAAAAGGTGATAAGGTCATAATAAAAGGGCAGAACCGGCCGGAGTGGGTAGTTGCCTATCTGGGGTGCTTACTGCAGGGAGCAGTTGTGGTTCCGCTTGATATAAATTCCAGTACTGATTTTGAGAAAAAATTGCAGGAGAAGATAAAGGCTAAAGTAAAAGTTCATACTGGCAGTGAAAAGAAATTTCCGGGTCTGATATCAATAATTATAGAAGATATTGAAGAGCGTTTATTATCAATACCACCTTTAGAAAATCCGGATATATCTATCTCTTCAGATGACTTGGCCCAGATTGTTTTTACCTCAGGTACTACAGCCGTCCCCAAAGGGGTAATGATTACATACCGTAATATTGAATCCAATTTAAAATCCATCAAGGTGGTTATGGACAGATGGAGGAAATTCTTCCGTCTTATGTGGAACTTGAAAATTTTATCGGTTGTCCCTTTAAGCCATATGTACGGTCAGCTTATTGGAATTTACGTTCCGATGATGATTGGAAGTTCGGTAGTTTTTATGAGTAGTATCAGTCCCAGTGATATTGTAAAAGCGGTAAAAGAAGAGAGAATCTGGATTCTGGGGACACTTCCAAAGGTAGTGGAACTGCTGAGGGACTATATAATTAAGAACTTCGATCTGGACAACAGGAAATTCGAGAGAAAATATAATATATTTAAGAAAATTAAATGGCCGCTGCGGTTTCTGGCCTTCATGGGTATTCATTTAGAGCTTGGCTGGAGATTTATGGTCATAATTGTGGGAGGGGCGGCTTTTGACAGGAATATAGATGAGTTCTGGAGATGCATTGCCTATACTATCTTTCAGGGTTATGGACTTACAGAGACGGCTCCGCTGATAACCCTGGCCGATCCTGCCCAAACCGGAGCAGGCTCAATAGGAAAAGTCCTGGATGGGCAGAAGATACGTCTTGTGGACAATGAAATATATATAAGAGGAAACAACGTATCCCCCGGGTATTATGAGAATCCTCAACTGACAGAAAAAACTTTTTCAAAAGGCTGGTTTAAAACCGGAGACCTTGCTGAGATGGGTGAAGACGGAAACCTTTATTTTAAGGGAAGAAAGGATTCAGTTATGGTAAGGGCTGACGGCATAAATATCTATCCGGAGGATATTGAATCTGTCATAAATACCTTTAAGGAGGTAAAAGATTGTGTGGCACTGGGGTTAAAACATGGGAGCGATTTGGAAATACATGCAGTACTGATACTGGATGATGGATACAGGGCCAGTCCGGAGAATATAATAAAAGAAGCCAATAGAAAATTAAATGTATATCAGCATATAAACAGCTGCAGTATATGGGACGGAGATGATTTTCCCAGGACTTCCACTGGAAAAATAAAAAGAGATGAGGTGGCGGAAGCTGTATCTTCCGGGCGAACAAAGAAGAAGGCCCTGGGGCTGAAACCTTACAGGAAATCACAGGAAATACTGGAAGTTATAAAAAACTTCCACAAAATTAAATCAAAGAGTATAAGAAAAGAAGCGAGACTTGAAAAAGACCTGGGTCTGGACTCCCTTGATCTGGTGCAGCTTGCCGGTGCTATTGAAGAAAAATATGATATAGAAGTGGATGATTCGCAGATTTTTGCAGGCACAACTGTTGGCGAGCTTGAAACTCTGATTAAATCTTCCAGGAAAACCTCGAAGAAAATACCATTTTACAGTTTACCGTTCTGGGCCCCTGTCCGTTTTATAAGAGTAATTTTTCAGTATATCCTGTATCCGTTTATGTCAGTGATTTATAGACTAAAAGTTGAAGGAAGGGAAAATTTAAAGAATTTAAAAGAACCTGTTGTTTTTGCCGCAAATCACACAAGCCACCTGGATACTTTTGTAGTGCTATACTCTCTGCCGCTGAAATTACGGAAGCGGGTAGCAACCCTTATGTCTATAGAGCATCATTTTAACCATTTTTTCTACAAATCCGGTCCATGGTGGAGGCAGGCAGTAGAGGCAATCGGGTTCTATCTTCTGATAAATCTTTTCATCAATGTTTTTCCTCTTTCCAGGACTCATGGATTCAAACAGATTATGAAAAATATCGGCAGGATGTTGAGCAGGGGATGGTCAATGCTGATCTATCCTGAGGGCGGGGTAACCACCGATGGAGATATTAAAGAATTTGAGCCTGGAGTAGGAGTAATTGCATCCGATATGGAAGCTTCTGTAGTTCCGGTTAGAATTAAGGGGCTTTTTAATATCCTGAGAAATGGAATACTGCCGTGGGGACATATGCCCAGATGGCCACTGGTGACGGTTAGCTTTGGTAAGCTGGTACAATTTAAAGATAAGGACTATAGGGAAATTGCCGGAATAATTGAAAAAGCGGTAAGGTCTCTGTAATTTTTATAGTCTAAATATATTTAATGTTTTTAACCTTGAAAGAATGATTGTATAATAATAGGAAATTTTTACTTAGTATAAACATAATTTAATTTCATAAGGAGCAAGTTATGTTAAGGAAAATACTTTTTAAAACAAAGTACTTTTTAATCGTGGTTTTAGTTGGAGTTTTGGTTTTAACTCTTTTTCCTACAATTCTTGACGGAAGATCGGCAGAGCAGGTGCAAAGCTTTGTAACCCGTTTTTATGCTCAGTGTCTGGGAAGGCAGCCTGATATTGAAGGATTGAATGAATGGGTGGGACGTCTTTTAAATGGCTCTAAAACAGGGGCAGATGTTGCAGAAGGTTTTGTTTTTAGTGAAGAGTTTACAGGCAGGAATCACTCAAATGAGACTTTTGTTACCATACTTTACAGAGCGTTTTTTAACAGGGAGCCTGATGCAAGCGGCTATAAAGGCTGGCTGGAAAGACTGGCAGGCGGAATGAGCAGAAAATCAGTTTTAGATGGATTTTTAAAATCGCAGGAATTTGCCGGGCTCTGCAACAGCTATGGTATCGTACCTTATGCTGGTGCTCCAACTTATGCCACATCAACATATTCAGGTTACAGTTCAAGCGGAGCGGATGGTTTTCAGGCAGGAAGAAAAGTTAATTTTATTATCTGGGGGGATGACAGCGCTTACGACAGACCAGGAGGAAGAGTTAGCGGGAGAACCGATATCAATATATTTGTTCATCTGAATCTTGATACCCATAAAGTGTATCTGGTAACCATACCCCGTGATACCTGGTTTGGAGGACGTAAAATAAATGGATACCATGCCTCAGGTGGAAATGCCGGTGCAGTAAGCGCTTTTGAGCAATTTACGGGAGCAAAGATTGATTTCTATGTTGTAACTGATTTTGATGGATTTAAACCTCTTATTGATTATTTTGGTGGTGTTGATACTACAGTTGAAGAAAATATAGCAGACTCATTTTCCGGGTGTTACTTGACTCCGGGAATAAACCATATAAATGGAACTCAGGCGCTTGCTCTTTCCAGAGCAAGACATGGCAGGTCTCTTTATGGTGGAGGAGCATATGCCAGAGAGAGACAATCAGCAATGCTTCTGGCTGATTTACTCCTGCAAAAAAGATCAATTGTCAATTCTGAAAATCTAAGCAATTTCTTAAATACAATGGGGCAATATGTCTGGACTAATATATCGCTAATCCAGGCAGCGCAGATATTACCGGTGGTGCTTTCTATGAGCAGGGAAGATATTACTATTACTACCTTTAATTCGTGGCCCCAGTGGTTTGGAAAATCAAGTGCTGTTGGCTATAACGAAGCAGAAAAGAATCAATTTTTCAGGAATATTCTAAATCAATAATATAAATATATTTTGGTTTTAATCATATCAACTATTGGAAGCATAATAACATAAGGAAACATGAAGTCCAAAAGGGAATTGCTGCTAAATGGCAATATAACAAATCTATTATTTAAATTTTCAGCACCTGCCATAATTGGAATGGTAACAGGTGCATTATATAACGTTGTAGATACTGTGTTTGTGGGCAGAGGTGTAGGCTCTCTCGCAATTGCTGCGCTTTCTATAGTTTTACCCATACAGCTTATTATGATAGGAATCGGGACTATGATAGGTGTTGGAAGCGCATCTGTAGTTTCAAGAGCACTTGGAAGAAATAGAAAAAACATAGCGCAAAACGTCTTTGGAAATGCAGTTGTGCTTAATTTTCTGATAAGTGTCTTCTGTATGGTTTTTATCTATATCTTTATGGATAAGTGCCTTGTATTTTTTGGTGCATCAGCCCAGGTGCTGCCTTATGCCAGAGATTATACCCGTATAATACTGGCTGGTTTTGTTTTCCTTTCTTTTTCCATAAACAGTAATAATTATATTAGAGCTGAGGGAAATCCCAGGGCAGCTATGTATGTAATGGCAATCGGGGCTATAATAAATGTCATTCTTGATCCCATATTTATCTTTGTGTTTGGTATGGGTGTAAAAGGTGCAGCGATTGCTACAGTTATCGCCCAGGTGATTAGCTCAATATATGTTATTTTTTATATTCTTTTTGGCGGGAGCATTTTCAGGCTAAATGTATCTATATTTAAAGTAAAATTTTCTGCTATTAAAGAAATCCTTTCTCTCGGTTTTCCATCTTTTGTAAAGTCCGCTATGGCCAGTATAATAACTCTTATTTTCAACAAGCTGCTGCTCTTTTATGGAAGTGATATGTATATTGCCATAATGGGGATTGGCCTGAGGATGATAAGCCTGATTCAGATGCCGCTAATCGGAATTACTCAGGGGTTCTCCACAGTTGTTGGTTTTAATTATGGTGCAAAGCTTTACCCCAGGGTTAAAAAAGTCCTGGGTATGGCTGTTATGTGGACTATTATTATTGCCGGGGTTGGATTTCTTGCTATGATGATTTTTCCCAGATTTGTAATCAGTCTTTTTAGCAGTGATGCTAATCTTATAAACGATGGGATTTATATTTTAAGGATTGTGATAGTATTTCTTCCATTAATTGGAGTACAGATGTTAGGTGGGGGACTCTTTCAGTCTATTGGAAAAACAACTCCTGCTCTTATTTTAACTATTTCAAGACAGGTACTGTTTTTAATTCCTGCAGTTTTCCTGCTGCCTTTGATTTTTGGATTAAATGGAGTATGGCTTGCTGTTCCAGTCTCTGATTTCCTGTCAATAGTTGTAACTGTGATCTGGATGTTTAAGGAAATAAAAATTTTTAATAAAGCAATTTTAGATACAGCCTGATTCAGGTCAACTGTTATTTCTTACTAAATAAGGTTTTTGCTTCTAAAAACTATATAAGGTTTTTGCTTCTAAAAAAGCCGGTTTCTCTATAACATTTAATTGCCATTTAGGAAATCAAGTACAATCTGTTTTACTATCTCTGCATTATCGGGTTCTTTTTCAAATATAAAAGTTCCATGGGCACTGCCATCAAGTATCTCAATTTCCTTTGGCTCTGGTGATGTATTAAAAAGGGTATTTGCGCTCTTTGCTGCATATTTATCTCCCTGGCTGGCTATAAACAGTTTTGGTGCATCTATATTTCCTACTTTATCTATAGCGGATAAGCTATCAATCTCTGTTGGAGAGGAGAAAGATATAACTCCATCTACGGTCTGTCTGGAGGCAACTACCAGACTGGCTGTTCCACCCATGCTTGCGCCCATGAGAAATATTTTTTCTGCATCATTTCGTATTACAAAATCCAGGGCAGCTTCCAGGTCTTTATCAATATTTGATATATCCTGGCTTCCACCTGATTTACCGTATCCCCTGAAATCATAGGTCAGCACAATATAACCGTTATCGGCAAGGTACCGGGCAAAATCAAACCAGCTTGTCTGTGTGGTGGGGCGCATATGGGAAAGTATTACCCACCTGTTTCCGGATCCAAATATGTTTCCATTAATATCAATTCCATCTTCGGTTGTAAAGGTAACTTCTCCTTCTTGAGCCTGGGGTTTTGCTTCTACCTGGACTTCCTCTTCTATTACTTCTTCTTGAATTTCTTCAGACTCCTTCTGGATTTCCTCTCCCGGTTCATTCTCTTCGGTTTCTATAGTTACTTCTGTGGCTGGTTCTACCCTGCCACATCCGGACAGGATAATTGAAAAGGCTGTGATTATGGTCAGGAGCAGGATTAATATTTTCTTTGTCATTTTAGCTCCTTA
>PEXF01000068.1 GCA_002779205.1 Candidatus Hydromicrobium americanum | reverse complement strand
AAAAATTTATTGTATCAGGACTATAAAATTGTCCCTTACTGCCCCCGATGCGGAACAGCGCTTTCATCTCATGAAGTGGCCCTGGGTTATAGGGAAGTAGAGGACTATTCGGTCATAGTAAAATTCCCTCATGCCGAAAGGGAAAATACATATTTTCTGGTATGGACCACGACTCCATGGACTTTAATTTCTAATGTGGCCGGTGCGGTAAATAAGACTTGCGATTATGTAGAAGTGGAGTATAAGGGTGAAAATCTAATACTGGTAAAAAATTTGCTTGCAGAAGTTTTTGGAGAGGATGCTGACTGTAAAGTTACCGGCAATTTTAAAGGCAGTGAGCTGATTTCTTTCCATTACAAGCCACTTTATGATTATGCGGATGGTAACAGCAATGCCTTCAGTATAATAAGTGGTGACTTTGTGTCCACTGAAGAGGGGACTGGAATTGTTCATATAGCGCCCGCCTTTGGTGAAGATGATATGAATGCAGGAAAGGAAAACAACCTGCCGGTGGTTCAGATGGTTGATGAAGAGGGTAAGTTTAAGGAAAGGGTTGAAAAATTTGCCCGTATGGGTATAGAGGAAGCTAATCCAGAAATAATAAAGGACCTAAAAGAAAGGAACCTTCTTTTTAGTATTAAAAAAGTAAAACACTCTTATCCTTTCTGCTGGAGATGTGAAAGCAGATTAATATATTATGCCAAGAAGAGCTGGTATATAAAAACCTCCCAGATAAAGGATGATCTTTTAAAATCCAATGAGGAAATTAACTGGTATCCTGAGCATATAAAACACGGCAGGTTTGGGAATTGGCTGGAAAACAATGTTGACTGGGCTCTTACAAGGGAAAGATACTGGGGCACACCTCTCCCGGTATGGATGGACGATAATGGTCATAAAATATGTATAGGAAGTGTTGCAGAACTCAGTGGAAAGGCAATAGATATGCCAGATAGCCTGGATCTGCACAGGCCGTATGTGGATAATATTATTATAAAATGTGAAAAGTGCGGTAAGGATATGAGAAGGGTGCCTGAAGTAATAGATGTCTGGTTTGACTCAGGTTCAATGCCTTATGCACAATACCACTATCCTTTTGAAAATGTGGAGTTGTTTGAGGATAATTTCCCCGCTGATTTTATATGCGAAGCAATTGATCAGACCAGGGGATGGTTTTATACACTGCTTGCTATCTCTACACTCCTGTTTAAAAAGTCGTGCTTTAAAAATGTACTCTGCCTTGGTCTTATAAATGATGAAAGTGGACAGAAAATGTCCAAGTCCAGGGGCAACGTGGTAATACCGTGGGATGTTTTAAACAAGCAGGGAGCTGACGCCCTGAGGTGGTATTTCTTCACAGGAGTGTCACCATGGCTGTCCAAAAATTTCTCCATAAAAGCTATTGATGAAGTAATCAGGAAATTTATACTTACTCTATGGAATATTTATTCTTTCTTTGTAATTTATGCCAATATAGATAATTTTAATCCTTATGATTATGATCTTAAGGTAGGCGACAGATTTGAGATTGACAGGTGGATAGTATCCGAGCTCAACCTGACAGTAAAAAAAGTAAATGAGCTTATGGATGATTTCAATGTTACTGAAAGCGGCAGGCTGATACAGAATTTTGTTGAGGTCCTTTCCAACTGGTATGTCAGAAGAAGCAGGAGAAGGTTCTGGAAGAGTGAAGAAGATAAAGACAAGATAAGCGCCTACAGTACCCTGTATGAATGCCTGGTGACTATTTCCAGGCTGTGCGCGCCTTTTATACCTTTCCTGAGCGAAGAAATCTATAAGAATCTAACCGGCAGCTTTGGAAGAGGGGAAGAAAGTGTGCATCTGGAAAGCTACCCGGCTGCAGATGAGAGCCTGATAGATGAAGAGCTCAGTTTTAAAATGGATACAGCAAGAAAAATAGTAGGCCTTGGGAGAGCGGTCAGGAGTAAGGTCAATATAAAGATCAGGCAGCCGGTTGAAAAGGTGTTGATATATTTTGACGGTGACAACAGTAAAAAAGAGGCTATAAATCATTTTAAGGATATCATAACCAGTGAACTTAATGTTAAAGAATTAGAGTTTACTAGAGAACTTGATGAACTGGTATCCTATGATATAAAACCAAACCTCTCCATACTGGGTAAAAAATATGGTTCTCTGGTGCCAAAAATAAAGGATGCGCTTCTTTCTGAAAGTTCAGTCCGGATTGCGCTTAAGGTTAAAAATGATAAAAATGTAAGTTTAGTTGTAGAGGGCAGGAAAATAGAGCTCTTGCCCGAAGAGGTTCTGGTTGATATAAAAAACAAAGAGGGATTTGGAGTGGAAAGTGATGGAGAATTTACTGTAGGGCTTCCTACTGCTATATCAGGAGAGCTCCTGGAGGAAGGATTCTGCAGGGAACTGGTGCACCAGATACAGAACTTGAGAAAGGAAGCAGGATTTGAAATAGAAAATACAATAGATACAGCTATTGAGTCGGCAGTAAAGGAAGATGTTCTAAATAAGTTTAAAAACTATATAATGAAGGAGACATTAAGTAAATCTTTGAGTTCTGAATTTAAAGAAGACATGTTTGTAAAAGAAGTTAAGGTAAATGATGAAAAAATTAAAATTGGCATAAAAGTAGTAGGGAGTATTGTATAAATGATAAGCAGGGGAAGCAGAAATGTTCTTATGAATGTGTATTTTTTAATAAGCGCTGTTTGTGTTTTGGTTTTAGATCAGGTAACAAAATATATTATAATAGAAAAACTTCCGATAGGTAGATCAATAGAAGTAATCCGCGGGTTTTTTTATATAACCCATGTCAAAAATACCGGTGCAGCATTCGGACTGTTTCAGGACAGGACCAGGATTTTAGTTATAATATCAATTGTAGCCATTATCTTGATAATTATTCTTAAAGCTGTGCTTAAGCTTAATTTTGCTTTTTATAACGTATCTCTGGGCTTTATATTAGGCGGGGCACTCGGTAATCTTATTGACAGATATTTTGTAGGAGAGGTAGCTGACTTTTTAAATCTTACATTCTTGCCTGTATTTAATATAGCAGACAGCTTTATTGTAATTGGTTTTTGCCTTATTATAATATTAATACTTAGAGAATATTTAAAAAAAGGAAAGACTCAAGGGAGTTGAGTAAGAAAGAAGACGACACTTTAAGTTTTACAGTAGATGCTGGAAGTTCAGGACAGAGAATTGATAAATTTCTAACCAGAAGAATAGAAAATACATCAAGAAGCCATATTCAGAATATAATCAGAAGAGATAAGGTAAAAGTAAACGGTAAAGTTGTAAACAAGCACTACAGGCTGGTTAAAAATGACAGGGTTACTATTGAAGGCTTTAAAGAAGGTGGCCCCTATGCTGAAGTAACACCTCAAAAAATAAATCTAAAGGTGGTTTATGAAGACCAGTATCTACTGGTGATATCCAAGGAACCGGGGGTACTGACCCATCCGGTTTCGGGCTCTAGTAAAGATACAATTGTCAATGCCCTTCTCTATCATTACGATAAGCTCTCGAACCTATCCGGCAAAGACAGGGCCGGAATTGTGCACCGGCTGGATAAGGATACTTCAGGGCTGCTTATAATAGCAAGGGATGATAATACCCACAGGTTACTGTCAGAAAAGTTCAAGGAAAGAGAAATTAAAAAAACCTATACTGCGCTGGTATGTGGTAGTTTTTCCGAAAGCAAAGGTGAGATAATTCTTCCCATTGGCCGCTCCAGAATGGATAGGAAAAAAATGAGCATATCGATTGACAGGGGTAGAGATGCCGTAACCAGATTTGAGGTTAAAGAAGAATTCGAAAACTCTACACTGCTGGATATTCATCCGGAAACGGGAAGAACACATCAAATAAGAGTGCACCTGAGTTATATCGGCCATCCTATAATAGGAGACGGGATATATGGCAGCGCGGAATCAAAAAAAATGGCAGAAGAGTTAGGAATCGGGAGACAATTTTTACATGCAAAAAGATTGGAATTTACCCATCCTGTAACCGGAAAACAAATAGTGCTTGAAGATAAGCTCGCAGATGATTTGTTGAGGTGCCTTAAAATTTTAAGGAGGAGAAGTAACCGCCCCTCAGGACTAAGTTGATCTTATCTCCTGTCTCATAAATATAATATATGATATTGCAAAGCAGATGATTGCCAGCGCAACAATAACCACCAGCTGCGGCCATACCTGGATCAAGCTCTGACCAATGGATAATGGATTGAGTATCATCTGGCTTACTTCTGCTTCGAGTACAGGCCTGAATAATAGATGTCCGCCTACCGGTACAAGTAGTATGACAATGGCTTCAGTAAATAAGGTGGATGGAGAAATTCTTGAAATACTGTGCTCAATAGTATAATTTCTCACCTGGTCGGCCACTGAAGCACTTTCCGGTGAAACAACTGCATTGGCTATGGCATTGGCAATTATTGGAAGGAAAAACATAAGAAATATCCATATAGCAATGGCAGTGAGTATTGATGCAGCGGTTTTCTCCATAATAACCGAAAATAATATAGAAAGTCCCATCCAGAATCCGCCATAGAAAATACAGATAAATATAAAGAAAAATATTCTCAAGATTTCTTCCGAGGTTGGCGGCACGCCGATTGAAAAAAGGCCAATACCTGAAATTATAAATACTATGCTTGCTATGATGATACTTAGAGTGGTAATACCGGCCAGAAATTTACCATTTATGACACTGTCCCTGTAAATTGGCTGGGATAGAAGCCTGCTCAGATTGCCGCTATTTTTCTCACTGTTTATGGCATCGAAGCCAAAGATTATTCCTATTATAGGTATAAAAAAGCTTATAAAGTCTATAAAAGAGGGGAGTACATCTCCTCCAGTGGTAAATAAGTACAGAAATACATTGCTGCTCAGTGAACTTGCCGCTTCCCTGATATTGGTAAGGGCAACATAAGTTGATGACAGTCCGGCAATATATATTAATGCTAAAAGAATTAAAAATTTGTTACTGCTAAAATGGTCGGTAAGCTCTTTTCTGTATACGGTTAAAATGCTTCTCATTTTACTCCTCTTTAAAATATTTTAGATAAATCTCTTCTAATGCGTCCTTTTTCATATTCATCCTGGTCATAAGTATACCTTCATCGGTAATGAGCCTGGATATATCCTGTCTTATATCTTTATCGCATACTACCTGCAACTGGTTGTCAACCTTATTTACATTTACTACTTTATCTAATTTTTTTAACTTTTCTATTATTTCATCCGTTACTTTTTCAAGCTCCAGCTCTATTCTATATTTTCCTCCGCCAAACAGGTTCCTTCCCAGGTTTTCAACGTTTCCTTCGCCGATTAGTTTGCCCTTGGATAATATACCTACCCTCGGGCATACTCTCTGCATAAGGTTTAGTTGATGGGATGACAGAAGGAAGGTAATATTTTTTTGCTTGTTCAGGTTTAGAATGGTTTGCAGAATCTGATTTGCTACCTTAAGATCAAGACCTTCTGTTGGCTCATCAAAAATAACCAGTTGTGGATCTTTTATAAGTACATCTGCAATCCCCAGTCTTTGCTTCATTCCCTTGGAAAATGTTTTAACCAGTTGATTTTTATTTTTAGTTAGTTCTACTATTTCCAGAACCTCATCAATTTTTTTAGGGGTTTCCCTGTAGGGAATGTTATTAAGTTCTGCAGTGTAGGTAAGGTTACTCTTTGCAGTCATATCGTCATAAAAACCTACTTTTTCAGGCAGATATCCGGTTATTCTTTTAACCTTCAATGGCTCCCTGGTTGAATTAAATCCTGCAACATTGATACTTCCTGACGAGGGCTCTGTAAGTCCTAGAGCCATAAGAATAACAGTGGATTTACCTGCCCCATTGGGACCGAGAAGCCCGAATATTTCACCTTTTTTAATAGCCAAATTCAGGTTGTCTACAACCAGATGCTCGTTATATTTTTTAGATAGATCTTTAGCAATTATTATATTATTGTTGTCACTCATAATTTATCTTCTTCCTAATCTTGCAAAGATTACAGCAACACCAATTATAACCACTACTATAATTCCTATTCCAACAATTCCCCAGATGGTAGGAGTTTCAACAGTTGCTCTGAGATCGATACTGGAATTACTATTTTCACTGGATGCTTTAAAGGTCAGCATATAGTCCCCGGCAATGGTTTTTTCAGGTGGATTGATTGTTACATCAATCTCTATTTTTTCTCCGGCTTCCATTGATTCGATTTTATCCTTATCAAAACTAACCTGCCAGCCTTCAGGCTCGGTTGAGCTCAAGCTTATGTTTTCAACGGATGTGGAACTATTATTTGTCACAATAAGTTTATAGTGGTTATCTTTTCCGGAAGTTAGTTCTGTACTAAGTCTTCCTGTTTTTGTTGTAAGGTTAATTTCATAGGTTGGAGGTGCTACTGCGGTAAGTTCTATTGATCCTTCCAGAGTGTCGCCTTCAACAGCAGATTTGATAGTTACCTTAAAGTCATATTCACCTGGTTCCTGTTGTACAAGTGGAATTGCTATAAGCTTCAAGCTCTCTTCGCTATTAAATTTCAGGTTAATAGCTTGTGCTTCAGTGCTACCGGATGCCACTGCAGCAATCCAGCCGGTAGGATAATCAACTGTAATATTAAAGGTTTTTTCACTCTTGCCTTCTTCAATACCAAATGGTTCATCTCCTGCTTTATAGGCTACATCAAAGTTAAAAGTAAATGTCTCCCCCTCTTTAGCCTGTATTTTGGGAAGTTTAGTTTCAAAGATCAGTTCTTCCGGTTCAGGTTCTGCAATTTCTTCTACTGCCTCTTCATCTTCCTGGGCAAATAACATACCCGGTATCATTAGAATAATTGAGAGGGTAAGAGTTAGAATGATAAAAAATACCGGCAATTTTCTTTTTATGGTTTCCACTTATACATCTCCTTTTCTAAATTTCATTAAAGATTTTTTAAAATGTTAAAAGCGTTAATATGGTTCCATTCTGTAGCTAAATGGGACTAAATAGCAATTCTAATAAGTTTGGCAGTAGATGTCAATAAGAAAATGGGGGAGTGCTGTTATTCTGCGATATTGTCACCTCTAAGTTATTCAGGAAAAATGTCACTTATGAATGCAAGAGAGGAAATATAAGGTAGTCTAGTTACCCAATCAACTACTGGATCATGTTTAAGATCTTTTTTCGGATGCATTTTAAAATATTCAATTATTAAATCACTTATAGTTTTGGGCAAAATATTCTCCTGTAAATAATTGTCTTTCATTAATCCGTGCTTCTGTTATTAATCTTTTTCTTGCAATTTCACAATAGTTAAGATCTATTTCTATCCCTATTGCTTTTCTATTATTTAGATAAGCAGCAATTAATGTTGATCCACTTCCAACAAATGGATCTAATATTGTATCACCTATAAAACTAAATAATTTTATGCATCTTCTTGGAAGCTCAACCGGAAACGGAGCTGGGTGACCAATCTTTTTTTTACTTTCACCTGAAAATGTCCAGAGTCCGCTAGTCCACTCCATAAATTCTTTCTTGCCTATATCTGATTTTTTACTTCCACTGGTTTTTTTCCATCTTTTTTTATATAAGATAATAATTAATTCTACGGGTGCAATAACATAAGGAGCTGAAGCGCTCAGCTAAGAGCCTCACGCAGTTTTTCTAGATATATTTCCTTCATTCCAAACTATAGTAGAATGATATTTAAATCCAACACTCTTAGCAATTGTTGTAAGGTCTGCGCCCACGCTTTGCTGACCTCCTTTATTTTTATCTAGAGGAATATTTAAACAAAACCTCCCATCATCTTTTAGAAAATTAAAGCAGATAGAAAGCCATTTTTTGCTGAATTCTAAATATTGATTATAAGTAAGTTTATCATTATGAGAATTATATTTTATATCTAGATTATACGGTGGAGAAGTTATTATTAAGTCAA
>PEXF01000005.1 GCA_002779205.1 Candidatus Hydromicrobium americanum | reverse complement strand
ATATTGTAGTCGGGTGTGTTGCTCTCAAGCCATAAAAAATGCCTTAAAGCTCAGGGAATTTAATCCTAAATTAAATATTTATATTCTATACAGAGATATAAGAACCTATGGAATAAAAGAGCTTTATTACAAAAAAGCCAGGGAAGAGGGAGTAATTTTTATTCGGTATGAAGAAGAATCTAAGCCAAAGGTAAGAAATAATGATGGCAGGCTCAATATAAAAGTAAAAGACTTAATTCTAAACCGGGATCTTCTTATCGGTACAGATCTTTTGGTACTCAGCCTGGCAATCGTTGCCAATAAGGGAAACAAGAATTTATCCCAGATGCTTAAAGTACCATTAAATGCTGATGGCTTTTTCCTGGAGGCACATGTTAAATTACGCCCGGTAGATTTTGCTACTGATGGGATTTTTGTGTGTGGATTAGCGCATTATCCTAAAGATATCTCAGAAACGATTACCCAGGCTAAAGCTTCTGCTGCCCGAGCGATGACTATCCTGACTAAAGAATATTTACAAGCCGAAGGTAAAATTTCCGAAATACGCAAAGATAGATGCTCGGGCTGTGGGCTCTGTGTTGAAATTTGTCCCTATAAAGCGATAGAACTTGATGAAAAGGAGAAAGTTGCCGTGGTAAACGAGGCGTTATGTAAAGGCTGCGGTGCTTGTGTTTCTTCTTGTCGGGCAGGCGCTATAGATTTAAAGGGTTTTAAAGATGAGCAAATTTTAGCGGCGTTAGAGGTTGTTTAGAAAATGGAAAATAAAAATAACTGGGAACCTAAAATAGTTGCTTTTCTCTGTAACTGGTGTTCGTATGCGGGGGCCGATTTAGCCGGGGTCTCGCGAACCCAATATCCGTCTAATATACGGGTTATTAGAGTGCCATGTTCAGGGAGAGTAAATCCTTTTTATATTATAAAAGCATTACAAAACGGTGTTGACGGAGTTTTAGTTTCCGGTTGTCATCCCGGAGACTGCCATTATATCAGTGGAAATTTGATTGCCCGCAGAAAATTTGCTTTACTAAAAAGTTTCCTGGAATATATTGGAATTGAGCCGGGCCGGGTACAGTTTTCCTGGGTATCAGCAGCGGAAGGCGGACGCTTTGCCCAGATTATAGAAAAAGTCACCGGGGAAGTGAAAAAGTTAGGTCCTATTAAAAAAATGGTAAAAGAATTTTAAATCTATAAAAATTGTTATGTTTGTTATTTTTAAAATAGACCTGAATAAACTAATTATATTAACGGATAAGCGAAATGATTGAAAAAATAAAAGAAGTAGTAAAAAAATTATTCAAAGAAGATAAAATTGATATTTTTATCGGTTATGGTGAGGGGACTTTACCTTTGAGGACAACACCCTGTTTTATTACAGGGCCTGATAATATAGAGAAATTAGTTTGGAATTCTTATTGTTTTAATAATTTGGCAGTATATCTTCCTCGGTTTTTTCTCCCTCAGCTGCAAAAGAAAGATTTAAAATTTCCCAGAATAGGCATCCTTGCCAAAGGATGTGACGGCCGTTCCATAGTGGGTCTGATTAAGGAACATCAAATACCAAGAGAAAACCTTTATATAATTGGGATTAACTGTAGTGGGATGATAGATATAGAAAAGGTACAAAATGCTGTATATAAAATGCAGGAAGTTGAGATAGTTTCTGCCAAGGAAAAAAGTGGCAAAGTGCTGGTTGAAAATGAAGATAATAAAAAGGTGGAACTTAAAAAAGAAGAGTTACTGGCCGAGGTATGTAAAAATTGTCAATATACTGCTCCACTTATTTACGATGTTTTAATTGGAGAAGAAAAAAGAAAAACTAAAGAAAAAGAACGGGCAGCATTTATTAAAGAGTTTGAAAAAAAGCCTCTTGAAGAAAGGTGGAAATATTTTCAGGAACAGGTTTCAAAGTGTATAAGATGCTATGCCTGTCGTCAGGCATGTCCTAATTGTTATTGTAAAGAATGCTTTGCCGATCAAACCAGGCCAAAATGGATAGGGGCAACCGAGAATATTTCGGATATTATGTTTTTCCAGATTGGCCGGATATTACATCAGGCGGGACGTTGTGTTGATTGCGGAGCCTGCGTTCGTGCCTGTCCGATGGGAATAGATCTAAGAATTTTTACCTACAAATTGATAGAAGATGTAAAAGAATTCTTTGGGTATGAAGCGGGGATTTCCCTGGAAGAGGCTCCACCATTAGCAACTTTTAAACCTGATGATAAACAGGAATTTATTACTGAGCCATAAATTGAGTTAAGAATGGAAAATGCAAAATTAAAAATTATTAAAAAGAAAGACGTGTTAAAATTTTTGGATAGTCTAAAGAAAGAATACGATATCTTTGTACCTATAGAGAAAAATGGTGATATTCGTTTCTCTAAATTCAATTCTGAAAAAGATATCCCCTGGAATTATCGAAATACAAAAATCCCACCCAAAGAAATATTCTTTCCTCAAACAGAAACCTTATTTTCCTTTGAAGCAGGAACTTCGACTCTGTCCAATGGGAGTATGACGTTTACACCTATAGACGAGTCTAAAAGCTCTGCTCCTGGAAATAAGAATTATCTAATTTTTGGAATCCGGCCCTGTGATGCCCAGGCTTTTTCCTTACTAGATAAACTTTTTGGAGGAGATGATTTTCAGGACCCTTACTACCTGGAGAAAAGGAAACAGGCAATTATTATCTCTCTGGCATGCAATAAACCGCAGATTACCTGTTTTTGCACTTCCTTGAAAGGAAAGCCGGACAATGAAGAAGGAGCTGATATTATTTTATTTGATCTGGGGGAGAATATTCTTACCAAACCAATAACCAAAAAAGGCGAGGAATTTATTGAAAATTTAGATAGTTGGTTTAAAGAAGCTAAGAAATCTGATGTGGATAAGAAAAATGAACTTATGGATTTAAGTTTGAAGAAAATTTGTTCCGGGGTCAACCTTCAAAATATAAAAGAAAAATTAGATGAAGCTTTTGATATTTCTTTCTGGAATGAAATTCATCAGAAATGTTTAGGCTGTGGTATTTGTACTTATCTTTGTCCTACTTGCTATTGTTTTGATATTACTGATGAAATAGACCATGTAGCAGGGGGTCTGGCGCCATCAAGAGGTAAAAGGATACGTTGTTGGGATTCCTGCATGTTCCCCTTATTTACCTTACATGCCTCCGGACATAATCCACGGCTAACTTATAAAGAAAGAATGCGGCAGAGGATTATGCACAAATTCAATTATTGTCCGGAAAATTTTAAAGAAATATTCTGTGTAGGTTGCGGCCGTTGTATTAGAAATTGTCCGGTAAATCTTGATTTGAGAGAAGTGTTGGTATCGTTAATGTCGTTAGGATCATTGTGTAAAGATAAGAAGATTTAAGGAGTTAC
The DNA here is from genome assembly GCA_002779205.1 of Candidatus Hydromicrobium americanum. Classification (GTDB taxonomy): domain Bacteria; phylum Actinomycetota; class Humimicrobiia; order Humimicrobiales; family Humimicrobiaceae; genus Hydromicrobium; species Hydromicrobium americanum. Next base: position 4,537 of record PEXF01000005.1, on the reverse strand, counting down.
ATTGTTGGAAGGAAGATTATGAATAATCCATATCTACCTATGCCAGTAACAATAAAAAAGATAACAATTGAAAATGAAGCCAGAGATATTAAAACATTTGATCTGGTATTTAATGTTAAGAAAGATAATGAAAAATTTAAATATACTTGCGGGCAGTTTGCAGAGATATCTATGCTGGGTATCGGTGAGGCACCTATAGGGATTGCTTCATCACCTATGGATGAAGATTCAGTACAGTTCACTGTTAAGAAATATAACACAGGTGTAGTTACCAGTGCTCTGCATAATCTTTGCCCGGGGGATATGATTGGTATAAGAGGTCCTTATGGGAATGGATTTCCTATGAAAGATTTTGAAGGGAAAAATCTTGTAATCATAGGTGGAGGATTTGCTCTTACGACTTTAAGGTCGCTTACCAGATATATCCTTCATAAAAAAAACAGGGACCATTTTAAAGATGTCACTGTACTTTATGGTGCACGCAGTCCTGGCGAGCTTATTTATAAATCTGAATTGAGAGAGTGGGAAGAAAGAGATGACATCAATGTCTACCTCACGGTAGATAGGGGAGATGAAAACTGGAAGGGCCGGGTTGGATTGGTACCGAATGTTTTAAGTGAGGTAGCACCGAGCTCTAAAAATAGCGTTGCTCTTATCTGTGGCCCTCTTATAATGGTAAAGTTTACTATGCTGCCAATAATAGACCTGGGCTTTGAGCCAGATAAGATCTTTTTTTCTCTGGAGATGCGTATGAAATGCGGGATTGGCAAGTGTGGAAGATGTAATATTGGAACTAAATATGTATGTAAAGATGGACCTGTATTCACTTACCAGGAATTACAGGGATTACCTAATGAGTATTAATGCGAGGTATATGATACAGGATACAATATGGAAAAGATAAAAAAACAACGGGAAAATATTATGAATAATAAATCGGATATCATGAATCAGAAGAAGGTTGGGGCGGCAATGGTCGTTGGTGGAGGGATTGGCGGCATGCAGGCTGCACTTGATCTTGCCGAGTCCGGGATAAAGGTATATCTTGTAGAGACAAAACCCTGTATTGGTGGAGTGATGTCCCAGCTGGATAAGACTTTTCCCACTAATGATTGTGCTATGTGTACCATGGCTCCACGATTGGTTGAGATTGGCCGTCACAAAGATATTGAAATAATTACCTTAGCTGATGTAGAAGATATCAGAGGTCAACCGGGTAATTTTACTGTAACTTTGAAAAAAGGAGCGCGTTATATTGACGAGGAAAAATGCACAGGCTGCGGACTATGTGTTGATAACTGTCCTGTGAGAAACATAATCTACATTGAACCGGAAAAGGAAGAAGTAAAACTTTCTACAGAAAATCTTGAAAAGACAACAGAGATAATTAAAGAATATAAAGATAAAAAAGTATCTGTAGTGTCTCTTTTGCAAGATATCAATGCGGTCTACAATTATTTGCCGGAAAACATACTAAGATACATCTCTCAAGAACTTGACATTCCCTTGAGTTTGATATATAGAACGGCAACTTTTTACAAAGCCTTCAGTCTCAAACCCAGGGGGAGATACTTAATAAACGTTTGCGTGGGCACAACCTGCTATGTTAAAGGTGCATCAATGATTATTAGTGCTTTGGGAAGAGAATTAGGCGTAAGGACAGGTGAGACTACTGAAGATATGAATTTTACTCTGGAAACAGTTGCTTGTCTTGGTTGTTGTGGTTTGGCTCCGGTAATGATGATTGGTGAAAACATACATGGCAAACTAACTCAGGCAAAAATCCCAAAAATTATTGGAAAATATAGAGAACACATAAAATTAAATAAAGAGGTAATCTATGCCAAGAATAAAGATTGAGGACCTTGATAGAATAAGTGAAGAAATAAAAAAAGCAACGCTTTTACGTGAAGGTGCTGGCAGGGCAAAGATAACTGTACATATGGGAACTTGTGGCATATCAGCCGGGGCAAGGGAAATAATGAATACTTTGTTAGTCGAGATTGAAAAAAGAGATATAAAAGATATTATACTGACAACATCGGGATGTGCCGGGTTATGCAGCAAGGAACCTATGGCTACAGTAGAGTTGAAAGGAGAGGCACCGGTTAAATACATTGAGTTGACCCCTGAAAAGATTCGTAAGATTCTTTTAGAGCATGTTCTTGGCGGTAAAATAGTCAAGGAATATGTACTGGCTATAGGAAGTGAGAGGATATCCTAGAAATGAAAACATATAGAACCCACTTAATGTTGTGCGCAGGGACAGCATGTGTTTCAAATAACTCCTTTAAGATAAAAGAAGCCCTGGAAAAAGAAATTAAAAAACATGGCCTCCAGGATGAAATCCTGGTAGTGATGACAGGATGTAATGGGTTTTGTGCGGTTGGGCCGATTATGGTAGTTAAACCGGATGGGATATTCTATCAAAATCTAACTGAAGAAGATATTCCATATTTAGTAGAAGAGCACTTTTTAAAAGGACGGCCTGTCCAAAAACTAATGTATTTCCCACCCAAGGAAAAAGAAGTAATTCCAAAGATGATGGATATTGGTTTTTTTGCTCATCAAACATTGATTGCTCTTAAAAATAGGGGCTTGATAGACCCTGAGAAGATAGATGAATATATTGCCAGGGATGGGTACAAGGCTCTGGCCAAGGCTTTGACATCAATGACTCCGGAACAGGTAATAAGAGAAATAAAAGATTCAGGACTTCGAGGCAGGGGTGGAGCAGGATTTCCTACAGGTCTTAAATGGGAATTTTGCAGGAAGAGTCCGGGTGATGAAAAATATATTATCTGTAATGCTGACGAGGGTGATCCTGGTGCGTTTATGGATAGAAGCATTATTGAATCTGACCCTCATCTGGTATTGGAAGGAATGATTATCGGAGCATATGGCATAGGGGCAAACCAGGGTTATGTATATATCAGGAATGAATACCCGCTGGCTATGAAAAGATTGGAGATTGCCATTAATCAGGCAAGGGAATATGGTTTGTTTGGAGAGAACATATTTGAGAGTGGTTTTAACTTTGACATCATGATTCGGAAAGGAGCAGGAGCATTTGTGTGTGGTGAAGAAACTGCATTAATTGCTTCAATTGAAGGAAAACCTCCCGAGCCGAGACAAAGACCTCCTTTTCCTGCTCAATCGGGAGTGTGGGGTAAGCCAACCAATATTAATAATGTTGAAACATGGGCTACTGTACCGACAATAATTCTTAGAGGATATGAATGGTTCTCAGCAATTGGAACAGAGAAGAGTAAAGGAACAAAGGTATTTTCTTTAGTAGGGAAGATAAATAATACTGGTCTGGTTGAAGTTCCTATGGGTATAACTTTAAGGGAAATAATTTATGATATTGGTGGCGGAATTCCTGGTGGAAAAAAGTTTAAGGCTGTGCAGACAGGGGGTCCTTCTGGTGGGTGTATACCGGCAGACCTGATTGACCTTCCTGTTGATTACGAACAATTAACCAGAGTAGGTTCTATAATGGGTTCAGGTGGAATGATAGTAATGGATGAAGATACCTGTGTGGTCGATATTGCCAGATATTTTATAAAATTTACCAATGATGAATCCTGCGGGAAATGCACTTCCTGTCGGGAAGGTTCAGAAGCGCTTCTTGAAATTCTTAACAAAATATGCAATGGGGAAGGAGAGGAAGGGGATTTAATACTCCTTGAAGAATTAGGAAAAGCAATTAAAGATGCTTCTTTATGTGGATTAGGACAAACCCTTCCCAATCCAGTATTAAGTACATTGAAGTATTTTAGAGATGAGTATGAGGCTCATATCAAGGATAAGAAATGCCCGGCTGGAGTATGCAAGGCATTAATTCAATATTCTGTGGATAAAGAGAAATGTACCGGTTGCTTATTATGTGTAAAAAGTTGTCCACAGAATGCAATTAGTGGCAAGAAAAAAGAACCGCAGACTATAGATCAGGATAAATGTATCAAATGTAATATGTGTTATGAAGTATGTAAATTCAACGCTATCCTGAAGGGATAGAAAAAAATTAGAGGACGCAAGATTTTAATTGTAAAAGGAACAATTACAGTGGAATTAAAAAGATGTTTAAGGTGTAACCTTAAAGGGGAGAAAGAATGATTCTTGAAAAGATAAAGAAGATACTTAAAGCAGAGATAATTACCGGAGCCGAGAATTTGCAGATGGAAATAAAGATGGGCTGTGGATGTGATCTGATGAGTGATGTTCTGGCTTTTATCAAACCGGATTCTCTTCTTCTAACAGGACTGACAAATCCACAGGTTATCCGCACAGCAGAGATGGCTGATATTAAAGCAATATGTTTTACCAGGGGGAAAAAGCCGGATAAAGAAACTGTTAAACTGGCAAAAAGCAAAAATATACCCCTGCTTTTAACAGATCTACCACTGTTTGAAGCATGTGGAAGATTATATAAAGAAGGACTGGCTGGCTGCTCTGAAATAAATGAATAAAAAAATTACCAAAGTTCAAGAACTTATTTATGAGTTAAAGGTTAAACAGGCAATGACAAAAGATG
>PEXF01000099.1:7729-8036 GCA_002779205.1 Candidatus Hydromicrobium americanum | reverse complement strand
ACAGATATTCCCAAACGAAGTGCAGATATAAACAAGTTATCTGCCATTGCGTAATTTGGAGGGGTTAGGTATTTATGAATACGGATTTAACATTTATAACTAACGAAAAAGGTTCAAATCTGTTAGAAAGATTTAAGGTGCTCATTAAGGACACACATCTTTTTGATGTTTTGGTCGGATACTTTTACACCAGCGGATTTTATAATCTTTACAAGTCGTTAGAAAAAACAGAGAAAATTAGGATTTTAATAGGTATAAAAACGGGTAGACAAACTTATGAATTAATAGAAGAGGCAAAAAACCTGCC
>PEXF01000099.1:0-7545 GCA_002779205.1 Candidatus Hydromicrobium americanum | reverse complement strand
CCCACAGAAAATATTCATGCCAAGCTTTACATTATGACTTTTGTTGAAGGTGACCGTGATGTAGGGAGGGTCATTACAGGTTCAAGTAATTTTTCCCAAGCAGGTCTTATAGATAATCTTGAATTCAATGTTGAACTTAAAAACAGGTCTGATTATGAATTTGCTCTTAAAAAGTTTAATGAACTTTGGGAAAATGCTGTTGATGTATCTGAAGAATATAGAAGAACAATTATTACAAAAACTTGGTTAAACGATACAATAACTCCTTATGAATTATATTTAAAATTTTTATATGAATATTTGAAAGAAAAGATAAACATTGACCAAGAGGAAATATTTACCCGTTATGTACCTCATGATTTTATGGACCTTAAGTATCAGCGAGAAGCAGTTGAAGATGCCAAAGGTAAATTAGGGGAATATGGCGGAGTATTTTTAGCAGATGTAGTGGGTCTGGGAAAGACCTATATTTCAGCCTTGCTGGCACAACAATTGGATGGTCGCAATCTAATTATTTGTCCACCAGTGCTTAAGGAATACTGGCAAGACACTTTCTCTGATTTCCGAGTTCCGGCTGATGTGGAGTCTCTGGGTCAATTAGACAAACTAGTTGAAAAAGGCACTGAGAAGTATAAAAACATTTTTATTGATGAAGCCCATCGTTTCCGTAACGAAACTAACCAAACATACGAAAAATTAAAACAAATCTGCTGGGGTAAAAGGATTATTCTGGTATCGGCTACTCCCCAAAACAACACTCCAATAGACCTTTTAAGCCAGATAAAGTTATTCCAAAAAGGGCATAATAGCACTATTCCTAATTTGAAAGACCTGGAAAGATATTTTTATTCGCTTCAAAAAAAATTAAAAGGCATAGACCGCCAATCTGATTTTCCAAAATATATCTCCATAATTAAAGAGAATTCTAGAACAGTTAGAGAAAACATTTTGAAATATTTAATGGTTAGAAGAACCAGGCAGGAAGTTAGAATTTATTTTACAAAGGACTTGGAAAATCGGAAATTTAAGTTCCCGGAAGTCAGCAAACCTAATAGAGTATTTTATGAGTTTGACGAAGAAACTGACCGTGTCTTTAACAAAACCATTGAAAAAATAAAAGAATTTAAATATGCCCGCTATACACCAATATTATATTTAAAACATCCTGACCCAGAGGAGGAAGTTGGCCAGCGTAACTTAAGACGCTTTATGAAAATCCTTCTGGTTAAGCGTCTTGAGAGTAGTTTTTGGGCTTTTAAAAGAACATTAGATAGATTTATCTCTTCTTATGAAAGGTTTATTAAGATGTTTGAAGATGGGACAGTTTATATAAGTAAAAAATATACAGAAAAAATATTTGAACTTCTTGCTAATGATGATGAAGATGAAATAATGAGATTGGTGGAAGAAGAAAAAGTAAGGGAATTTAAAACTAATGGATTCAGGGATAATTATCTTGATGACCTCAATAGCGATTTGGATATTCTTATTGAAGTAAAAAAAATGTGGAAAAATATAAAAGACGACCCAAAGATTGAAAAATTTAAAAAAATACTATCTACTGACAAAATATTAAAAGAAAACAAAATTATTGTATTTACGGAGTCAAAAGAAACTGCAGAATATCTGGATGGGAATTTAAGAAATATTTATAAAGATACTGTTATATCCTATTCCAGTAAATCCAGCGCGGGTATTCGGGATAAAATAATTGAAAACTATGACCCTAATCACAAACACCCCCAAAATGATATAAGAATACTGATTTCTACTGAGGTTCTTTCTGAAGGTGTTAATTTACATCGTTCCAATGTGGTTGTAAATTATGACCTTCCCTGGAATCCTGCCCGTGTAATACAAAGAGTAGGTCGTGTAAATAGAGTGGATACTAAATTTGATGATATTTATATCTATAACTTTTTCCCAACAGTACAATCAAATAATGAGATGAAACTGGAAGAAGCCGCTATCGGAAAGATTCAATCCTTTCATAATATGTTAGGAGAGGATGCGGCTTATTTGACTGATGGTGAAGAAGTTTCATCTTTTGAATTATTTAATAGATTAAACTCTAAAAAAGCTATTGAAGGTGAAGATGAGGAGGAAGATACAGAACTTAAATACTTATCGGAGGTCAGAGCTATTCGTGACAAAGAGCCAGATTTATTTGAAAAAATTAAACATCTACCCAAAAAGGCACAAAGCGCCAAACAATATTCTGTAGAAAGAGATGCCGTTTTAACCTTTTTTAGAAAAGGCAAGCTGAGGAAGATATTTATAACCGATAGTAAATTAACAAGGGAATTAGACTTCTTCCAGACAGCCAATATCTTAAAATCAGCACCAGAAGAAAAAAGAGAAAAACTTGGTAAAAAATTCTATGAATATCTGGATAAAAATAAGAAAGAATTTAAGTTATCCACTATTGAGGAAATTATAGAATTTAAACAAAAAGGTGGCAAAAGCAGTGAAACAAAACTAATTCGTATAATTAAAGCCATACTAAAAATGAAGGGTTTTACTGAAGATGATGAGGAATATCTTAAAAAAGTGCTTAATCTTTTAGAAGAAGGAACTCTACCAAAGCAAACTACTAAAACCATACTCCAAAACATTGATAAGGAGAGTAACCACCTAAAAATATACGGTATAATCAGAAAGCATATTCCCGATACCTTCTTTGCAGTGCCTGTGACAGAACAATCTGCGCAGAGTTCTGGCCCAAGAGAAGTTATTCTTTCAGAATACCTGTATAGGGAGAGCAATAAATGAAGGAAGGTAATAAAGGAATAACCACAGGAACCTATAATCAACTGTTTGAAAGAATTGGGGAAATTTTTAGTCAGGCAAGAACCAAAGTCGTCACGGAAATAAACAAAGCACAGGTTTTGGCATACTGGGAAATTGGTCAAGAGATTGTAGAGTTTGAGCAGAAAGGTAAATCAAGAGGAGAATATGGTAAACACTTAATAGAAAGATTGTCAAAAGATATGAGCCAAAAATTCGGAAGAGGCTTTTCTCCTACTAATTTAAAGATGATGAGACTTTTCTATCAATCATTTTCAATCCGTCAGACACTGTCTGACGAATCTATCAAAAAGCAAAAATCCCAGATATTGTTTAGCAAATCTGCAAAACCGCAGACCCTGTCTACTAAATTTGAACCTTATTTATCGTGGTCGCATTACTGCGAACTATTAAAAATAGAAAAAAACCTTGCCCGTTCTTTTTATGAAAAAGAGTCAATCCAGAATAACTGGTCTGTCCGAGAATTAAAAAGACAGATAAACTCAATGCTTTTTGAACGACTGGCTTTAAGCAAAGACACCAAAGCAGTAATGAAGATGGCAGAGAAAGGACAGATTATAGAGAAACCAGAAGACGCTATTAAAGACCCTTATGTCCTTGAATTCCTTGATCTTAAAGAAGAAACATCTTATAGCGAGAGCCAGTTAGAGCAATCTCTTATTGATAAACTACAATATTTCTTGTTAGAACTTGGTAAGGGTTTCACTTTTGTTGCCCGTCAGAAAAGAATTACCATTACTAATCGGCATTATTACATTGATTTAGTCCTCTATAACCGACTATTGAAATGTTTTGTCTTGATAGATTTAAAAACTGGTGAACTTGACCATTCTGATCTAGGTCAGATGAATTTTTATTTGAACTATTTTAAAGATAATGAAAAAGCAGAAGATGAAAACAACCCTATTGGTCTTATACTCTGTGCTAAGAAAGACGATATTTTTGCCAGGTATGTTTTGGGAGGATTGAGCAACAAAGTTTTTGCTTCTAAGTATAAACTAACATTACCATCAGAGAAGGAACTAAGAGTAAAACTTAAGACAATTTCATTATTTAAAAGCAAAAGAAATGGATAAACAAGCCGCAGTAAAAATTATTAGAGATACTTTTGAGAAACCTTTCGATAGAGGACAGTATGTTAATTTTATAAAAAACCTCTTTAATTCTATTGGTGATTCTAAAAATTTTATATACAGGGGTAATTTTATCCCTGATGCCTTTAAACCATATATCTATACATTAGAACGAATTGGCAAATACACTGATGCTGAAGATAATAAAATTGATATTTTAATTGCACATCTCAAAAAAGAAACTTCGTTAGAGCGAGCTCGCACTATGCAAAGAAACTTTATTGCCTGGTATCTAAGTGGTAGTAGAGGTGGTGATTTAAAAGACGCTGCAATTGTTGCTTTTCACACGGATGATTTGGAAGACTGGCGATTTTCTCTGGTTAAGATGGAATACAAACTTACTCAAACTAAAAGCGGCAGACCAAAAGGGAAAGAAGAATTGACCCCTGCCCGCAGATATTCTTTTTTAGTCGGAAAAAACGAACCAAATCATACTGCAAAGCAACAACTTGTCCCACTTTTACAAGATGATATAAATAATCCCAACCTTGCCCATCTTGAATCTGCATTCAACATAGAAAAGGTCACCAAAGAGTTTTTCACAAAATATAGAGAACTTTATCTTGAACTCAAAAAATCGGTTGATGAGATTATTAAAAGAGATAAGATTGTTCAAGAAGAGTTCACAAAGAAGAATGTTGGTACTGTAGATTTTTCTAAGAAACTCTTGGGACAGATTGTTTTTCTCTGTTTTTTGCAAAAGAAAGGTTGGTTGGGAGTTCAAAAAGATAAAAACACAGGAAAACTCAATGAGTGGGGAACGGGGCTTAAAAACTTTATGCGTAAATTGTTTGATATGGCAAAAGAAGAAAGGGCAAATTATTTCAATGATTATTTAGAGCCGCTATTTTATGAGGCACTTGCAATAGACCGTGGAGAAGGAGCATATTACAGCCGATTTGATTGCAGAATCCCATTTTTAAATGGTGGTCTTTTTGAGCCAATACAGGATTATGATTGGGCACAAACCGATATAAAAATACCTGATAAGTTATTTTCTAATGACAAGAAAACAAAGGAGGGTGATATTGGAACTGGTATTCTGGATGTTTTTGATAGATATAATTTCACAGTCAAAGAAGATGAACCATTAGATAAAGAAGTTGCTATTGACCCAGAAATGCTGGGAAAAGTTTTTGAAAATTTGTTGGAAGTAAAAGACCGTAAATCAAAGGGTTCTTATTACACACCCCGTGAGATTGTCCACTATATGTGTCAGGAGAGTCTTATTAATTATCTGGCGACCGAACTTTCTTCCTCTCCCCTTGTGGGAGAGGGACAGGGTGAGGGGGATGTCATTGCGAACGAAGTGAAGCAATCTAATTCTGTGCATTATCGTCATTCCCGCTCTCCATCTTGTCATTCCCGCGAAAGCGGGAATCTATTTGTTTCCAAGGAAGACATAGAAACCTTAATCCACTTTGGAGATTTTGCTATTGAACATGACATTGCCAAAGAAGAAGGCACAAAATCTTATAAATATAAAATATCCGAGTGTATTAGAGAAAATGCAAAATTAATTGATGATAAATTAGCAAATATTAGAATATGCGACCCTGCTGTCGGTTCAGGTGCTTTCCTTGTTGGTATGATGACAGAAATTGTCAAAGCAAGAAATGTCCTCAATGTCTATATTTGTCATTCCCGCGAAAGCGGGAATCCAGAGAATAAACCCCGCACAATCTATCATTTCAAGCGTCACGCAATTCAAAACTGTCTTTATGGTGTAGATATTGATTCCTCTGCGGTAGATATTGCTAAACTCCGTTTGTGGCTATCACTAATTGTTGATGAAGAGGATATTAAACAAATCAAGCCGTTGCCAAATTTGGATTATAAGATAATCTGCGGCAATTCACTTTTGGGAATAGAAAGGGACTTGTTAAATGACTACTTATTTAAGGGTCTTGAGGAACTTAAACTATTGTTTTTTAACGAAACCAATACAAGCAAAAAACAGGAACTAAAAAATGAGATTGATAAATTAATTAAAAAAATAACGAACAATCCTGCCCGCCAAAGCCTTGGCATAGGCGGGGATGAACATTTTGATTTTGAAATATATTTTTCTGAAGTGTTTCATGAAAGCTTGTCCTCGCAAAAGCGGGGGAAAGGATTTGATGTGGTAATTGCAAATCCACCGTATGTTAGGGCTGATTCTGGCTCGGAATATCTTGAATTCAGAAGAGATTTAGAAAAATCCGGTATGTATAAAACGCTTTATGAGAAATGGGATTTAATAGTGCCATTTATAGAGAAGGGGCTTCAAATAGGCTCTGTGAATGGCAATCTTAATTATATTGTAACAAATTCTGTATGCACTTCCAAATACGCTTTCAAATTGCTTGACCTAATTCAATCTCAATATTTTACAAACTCAATTGATTATTTTGAAGATATGTCTGTGTTTGAAGCGGGTGTGATACCGGTTGTATTACATATTACAAAAAATAACATTAATAAAAAAGTTAAAAAAATCGTTCATCGTAGTTCTTTTGAAAACAGAGTTAATCAAATAGAAATACCAATTGATAAATTCAAAGCACTTGGTCGTGATGCCTTTCGCAAAGATTTTGAAATAATTTCTTTTAATAAGAATTTGATAAGTCTGGGTGATATTTGTTATATGAGTAAAGGTATGGTAATCAATGCCGATGAAAAAAAATGGCAAGGTAAATTTACAAAAGACGATTTAATTTCTGATACAAAAACAAAAATTCATACACGAAAATATATTGAAGGTAAAGATATAGATGAATATATTATCGAACGAATACGCTATTTAGAATGGGGCACAAAGCGTGTTCCTCATCAGTTAAGTAGAGCGACTTTTCTTGAGCTTTATGACCGCCCCAAAATTATGCGTGGGCGTGTAACCGGCGGCATTTACGATGATACAGGTTTGGTTTGTAATGATAGCATCGTTATTTTTGTTAAATTTACTGATTTACATAGCGTGGAAAATAAGAGTATTCGAACAAGTGTTAAAAAATTCAATAACCTGCAAAGATTAGAATTAGAAAAAATCTCAGAAAAATTTGACCTAAAGTATCTTTTAGCAATCCTTAATTCCTCTTTTGCGTTCAAATATCTTAATAACATTCGCCGACACCGTTTAGAGAATTACTTTTATCCCGATGATTTTCGTAAACTCCCCATCGCTGATATTGCTGCAAAAGATCAAAAACCATATATTGACCTTGTGGATAAGATTCTTGCAATAACAAAAGATGACGACTATCTCCAAAATGAGGATAAGCAGGCAAAAGTCAAAGAATACGAACACCAAATTGACCAGATGGTTTACAAACTATATGGCTTAACGGGAGATGAAATAAAAATTGTAGAAAAATAATTTTAATATAAATTATGAATGTGTTGAAAAAAGGAGTGAAGATGGAAAAAGGGAAAAATACTATTGAAGAATTGAATAAATTTAGAATTGACTGTATGTATGGGAAGAAGAAGCATTACAACGCAAGAGATAGGGTTGCTACCTACAATAGAAATATGGGTACATCAATAGTAGTTTTGACCGCCATTATGGGGACTTCGGTTTATTCTGCTTTATCTAAAAGTGATATACTCTTAGCGCAAATTATTG
>PEXF01000041.1:6314-8289 GCA_002779205.1 Candidatus Hydromicrobium americanum | reverse complement strand
GTTGAAGAACTGGAAGAAGAAGCGGTTGAAGTAGTAGATTATGAAAGTGCTCAAGTGGGAGCTGAAATAAAAGGGTATATACCATCTTTTTTATGTACCGATAGTGATAACTATATAAAAATTGAAATTACAAATACCTCAGATTTTACCTGGATAAGCAGTGGAGAGAATATGGTTAGAATCGGTTATCATTATTATGGCCAGGATGTAGACTATACTGAATATGATAATCCCTCCAGAACCAGTCTCCCAAATAATTTAAAACCTGGTGAAAGTGCCACCATAGAAGTTCTAATAATTGGTGTAGTCAATGAAGGCATTTATGTATTGCAGATTGATCCTGTCCTGGAGGGGCACTTCTGGTTTTCATCTAAAGGCATTCCTATGCTTGAGGGTAGAACTTACTTTGGCTCCTGCACTGATTAGAATCTAAGTGAAAATTATTTAATATAAGTAGAAATGGGAATCTCTACATTTAATGAGCCAGCATTAAAATTATTTGCCAGTACAATATCTACATTCATAATTTTAGATTTTACCTTCCATTATTGCCAGGTTTAAACTTTGAATTTTTCCCCGACTATTTTTTCATATGCAGCAATATATCTTTCAGATGTTTTTTCAACAACATCGCAAGGCAATTCGGGAGGGGTGGATCTTCTGTCCCAATTTGTTGAAAGAAGGTAATCTCTTACATATTGTTTATCAAAACTTTTCTGTTCTCTTCCAGGCACATATTCATCCAGAGGCCAGAATCTGGATGAATCCGGGGTTAAAGCCTCATCAGCCAGTATTATCTTATCATCGGTTATGCCAAATTCAAACTTGGTATCTGCAATTATTATACCCTGCCTTATGGCATATTCGGAAGCTTTCATGTAAAGCTCTATGCTTTTTTTCTTTAAAAATTCTATTACTTCAGCGCCAAATATTTTTTTAGCTTTATTTATAGTAATAGCCACATCATGGCCTGACACTTCTTTAGTGGTTGGAGTGAAAATAACTTCCGGCAGCCGGTCACATTTTGAAAGGTTGGGTGGCAATTTCAAATCTCCAATCATTCCAGTCTTTTTATATTCCTCCAAGCCGGAACCTGTTATATATCCGCGTACAACACATTCTATAGGATAGATTTTTACTTTTTTTACTATAACTGATCTTCCACTAAGGGTATCTTTATATCTCTTTAAGAATTTTGGAAACCTTCCTATATCACTCTCAATTAAATGGTTATCAATTACATCCTTTAAATAATTAAACCAGAAAACTGATATCTTATTTAAAATTATACCCTTTAAAGGAATCAAAGAAGGTAAAATAAAGTCAAAAGCAGAAATCCTATCAGTGGTTACTATTAAAATCCTGTCATCTAAAGAAAACATTTCTCTGACTTTCCCGCTTCTTAATTTCTCTAAATTTTCAATTTCTACATCCCCTACTAATTTCATAAAATCCTCCCCGATTTTTTATGCTTACTTTTTTTATAATATCTATACAGCATGTAATCAATTCTTTTGTAAATTACCACCTAATTAACTGCAGCGTCTTTTAACGCATGAGAACAAATACAATCTCTCTTATCTGGAATCTTTGAAATTGCTTTAAAAAGGAGACTCTTTACCTTTTCATTGTTCTCTTTAAAGACTCTTATCACCTCCCCTATGGTTACCGGCTTGACTTCAGGATGACCTTCCAGCCCAGTATCATAATCTGTAATTAAGGAAATGTTTACATAACATATTTCCTGCTCTCTTGCCAGGCACACTTCCGGATATTGAGTCATGCTTATAACTTCCCATCCCTGATTTGCAAACCACCTGCTCTCGGACCTGGTGCTGAATCTGGGACCCTGTATAATAACTATAGTACCTCTGGGATGACAGTCTATATTAAGCTCTTTAGCACTTTCAATTACAATTTTCCGCAAATTTGGACAATATGGTTCAGCCATGGCAACATGGATGGTTTTTGGTCC
>PEXF01000041.1:6129-6271 GCA_002779205.1 Candidatus Hydromicrobium americanum | reverse complement strand
TGGTCACACACTACAAACTGACCCGGTTTTATGTGCGGCTGCAAACTTCCTGAGACACAGGGGCCAAAAATATACTTAACACCTATTTTTTTCATCGCATAAATATTTGCCCTGTAATTAATTTTGTGCGGAGGTAAATTAT
>PEXF01000041.1:0-6067 GCA_002779205.1 Candidatus Hydromicrobium americanum | reverse complement strand
TTATCTGAAGGGTTACCATAGGGAGTATCAATTTCATATTCTTCTGTTTCTTCCAGAAACGAATAAAACCCGGAACCTCCAAATACACCGATATCAGCTTTTTGATCGCCAGTCATATCTTTCCTTTCCTATTATCTTAAATATATTTCATTATTATATAAATATAAAACCGGATTAAAAACCACTGCCGTTCAGCAGTTCGATCAGAGATGACTCCGGGCGGGCGCCAAAATGGCTGATGACTTCAGCCGCAACTATACTTCCGATTTTCCCACAGGACTCGAGATCCATACCTCTAATCAGCCCATGAAGAAATCCAGCTGCATAAAGATCTCCGGCACCGGTTGTATCGACTATATTGATATTTCTTTGTGGTGATATCATATATATTCTATCCTTAAATACAACAACTGATCCTTTCTCTGATCTTGTAATTGCGCAGATATTTTTCATTTCCTTGCATCTGGAAATTGCTTTCTCCAGTGTGCTGGTTTCAAACAATGATTTAATTTCTTCCTCATTGGCAAAAAGAATATCTATATGATTTTTAACCAGGTCTAAAAACTCAACTCGGTGACGCTTGACACAAAAAGAATCTGATAGGCTCAGGGCAACCCTTCCGCCTGTCTCCCGGGCAATTCTTACTGCCTTTTTAAACGCTTTTTTAGCTTCATCACTATCCCAAAGATAACCCTCCAGATAGATAATTTCTGACTGCGAAATAATAGTTTCGTCAATATCTTCAGGACCCAGAGACCCTGAAATACCCAGGCAGGTATTCATGGTTCTCTGTGCATCCAGTGTAGTCAGCACTACACAACATGCTGTTGGCTGCCCGCTCACTGCTTTTTTGGTGCAGTAATCCACCCCAAGCGCCTTGAGTCCTTTCTCAAAGGACTTTCCCAGCGGATCGTCTCTAACTTTACCCATGAAAGCTACTGAATTACCCAGAGATGCCAGTCCGACAATTGTATTTGCAGCTGAACCTCCTGAAACTTCCTTCACCACATCAATACATGTATGAAGCCTTTTAACCTCAAGTTCATCAACAAGTCTCATCATCCCTTTCCTGAGATTATGTTCCTGGAGAAAATCATCTTCTACGTTAGCCAGAATATCAACAATAGCGTTACCTATACCTACAACATCATATTTCTTTACCGGCATTATTCCCTCTATCTATTATAATGATGAATAACTTACATAAATCAGACTTCTGCCGCTCCGATATCATTTAATAGAATTATTAATTATATGTCAATTATTGACCTAAAAACAATCACAACTTTATAAAAATTTCTTTTTTAACTATAATTCTTATAATCTTTACATTAAACTAATTGAAGGTTAGAACGTAAATAAAAGACAGGTAAACATATTATGACTTTATTTGAACAGTTTAAAACCAACCATGCGGGTGATATTCCCAGTGCGCCCCTTGCCGATAGAATGAGACCCCGAACTCTGGATGAATTTGTGGGACAGGAGCATCTGGTAGGAAAAGGTAAAATTTTAAGGGAAATTATTGAAAACGACAGGCCTTATTCGATAATATTCTGGGGTCCTCCCGGTTCCGGAAAAACCACTCTGGCTAAAATTATTGCTGATAAAACCAAAAGCAGGTTTATCTCTTTTTCAGCAGTAACTTCGGGGATAAAACAGATAAAAGAAGTTATGGAAGTAGCCAAATATAACCAGAGAGAACATAATATAAAAACCATATTATTTGTAGATGAAATTCACCGTTTCAACAAAGCCCAGCAGGATGCATTTCTGCCTTTTGTTGAAAAAGGCACTATAATTTTAATGGGAGCTACCACCGAAAATCCATCTTTTGAAGTAATTTCTGCACTTCTCTCAAGAACAAAGACTTTTGTGCTGTATAAACTCTCGCACGAAGATATAAAAATCCTTATCAAGAGAGCTTTAAGCGACGGTGAGCATGGGCTTGGAAAATATAATATAAAATTAAGTAACGAAGCTATTGATTTTATTGCCAGATTCTCAGACGGCGATGCAAGAATTGCCTATAACATTCTGGAGCTTGCAGTAGGCGCTTACTCCGGAGAAGACAGGCAAAAAGTCATAGAAATTGATATTCCTTTAATTGAAAATATAATACAGAAAAAAGCACTTCTCTATGATAAAAACGGTGAGGAACATTTTAACCTTATTTCAGCTCTTCATAAGAGCCTGAGGGACAGCGATCCCGACGCAGCAGTATATTGGACAGTGAGGATGCTTGAAAGCGGTGAAGATCCCTTATATATTATAAGAAGAATGGTCAGATTTGCTTCTGAAGATATAGGACTTGCAGATCCCAATGCATTGCAGGTTGCAATTTCAGCCAAACAGAGCTTCGAATTTATCGGCCCTCCGGAAGGATACCTGGCTATAATCGAAGCAGTAATTTACCTTGCCCTGGCTCCAAAAAGCAATTCTTTGTATACAACTTATAACAAGGTGAAATCGGATGTGGAAGAGTTTGGATCGCTTCCGGTTCCATATCATATAAGAAATGCTCCTACCAGACTTATGAAGGATATAGGATACGGTAAAGGATATAAATATGCTCATGACTATAACGACGCAGTAGTGGATCAGACTCACCTTCCGGAGAAATTACTGGCAAGAAAATATTACAGTCCTGCTGATAGAGGATTTGAAAAAGAATTAATAAACAGGTTAAAAGCAATAAATATATTAAAGAAAAAACAAAAATAAGACCTGGTAATATTTTTTATGCTTCTTTTTTTATTTACCTTCTAAGTACGGCTGATTAATTCCTCGGCAATCTGTATTGCATTTAAGGCTGCACCTTTTCTTAGCTGATCGCCAACTACCCACATACTGATCCCATTTTCTATCGAAATGTCCTCTCTTAATCTGCCCACGAAGACATTGTCTTTGTTTGAGGAATCAAGGGCAGTAGGATAAACAGCATTTTTAAAATCGTCTTTTAAAGTCAGCCCTTCTGCTCTGGCCAGTGCATCCCTTACCACTTCCGGCTCTATCTTCTCTTCTGTCTCAATATTTACTGATTCCGAATGAGAAGTAAAGACGGGAACCCTTACTGCAGTAGCAGAAACTTGTATCCGGTTGTCACCAAAAATTTTCCGTGTCTCATAGACCATTTTCATTTCTTCTTTGGTATAGCCATTGTCAAGGAATATATCTATATGAGGAATGACATTAAATGCTATCTGTACCGGAAAAACATCACATTTAACATTTCGGTTACCACCACATATTATTTCTCTTGTCTGGTTTTCCAGTTCAGCTATAGCCTTTGCGCCTGCGCCTGAAACAGACTGATAAGTTGAAACAACTATCCTTTTTATCGGCGAAATATCATAAATCGGCTTCAGGGCAACTACCATAATTATGGTTGAGCAATTAGGATTGGCTATAATACCGTTATGTTCAAATATTTTATCTTTATTTACTTCAGGAACTACCAGCGGTACATTTTCTTCCATTCTGAATGCGCTGCTATTGTCTATAACTACAGCGCCGCTATCCACTGCATGCTTTGCAAATTCCCTGGAAGTCGATGCACCGGCTGAAAAAAGTGCAATATCTACACTACTGAAGGAATCCTTTTTTAGCTCCTTTACTTCCAGCTCCTGACTATTGAATAATATCTTCTTGCCTGCTGACCGATGAGAGGCAAGAGGAATGAGATTTTTCACAGGAAATTTCCTCTCTTCCAGTATGGATAGGAAGACCTTTCCCACTGCTCCGGTTACCCCTGCCACAGCTATATTATATTCTTTTGAGTTCATATCAATCTACCACTTTTACAGTCTTATTTTTTTATTACAACCGTAAGCCGTAAATGAATGAAGGATATATTAAAACAATATTAAAATAAATACAAGATGAAGCTTGAAATAGAACTTGAGTTCATGAGCATCGGGAAAATACCTGTCTCGAATAATACCCGTCTTATTATTATTTTGTCAGACCAAAACCGCTGTGCAGCGCTTTTACAGCTTCTTTTATCCTGCTCTTCTTGACCACACAGGAAATTCTTATGGGAGAGGTGCTTATCATTTCAATATTTATGTCTTTTTCCGCCAGAATTTTAAACATTTTTGCCGCTACGCCAGGATGTGTTTGCATTCCAGCACCGACAATGGCTACTTTAGCAATATCGGTATCTACTTCTATACGTATATTTCTGAGTTTATTTAGAACCTCCTTTGCCAGAGACAAATCATCATTTTTTACTGTAAACGAAATAGCAGCAAAGTTCTCCTCACTGACATTCTGCACAATCAGATCAACATCTATATCCACATCTGCTAATCTGCCAAAAAGATTGGCAGCAACACCTGGCTTATCTTCCAGGCCAAAAATCGATACTTTTGCCTCACCTACATCATAAGTTACTCCGGTAATCAGTGGTCTTTCCATTCTCTCATCTTTCTTATAATCATCCATAACCCATGTCCCTTCAATATCATTAAAACTTGACCTAATATGTAATATTACATTATGTTTCCTGGCAAATTCTACAGCTCTTAAGTGAATCACTTTGGCTCCGGAAGATGCAAGCTCCAGCATCTCATCATATGAAAGCGTCTCCAGTTTAATAGCTTCATTTACCACGTTGGGATCAGTCGAATAAACCCCATCAACATCTGTATATATCTCGCAATATCTCGATTTTAGTGCCGAAGCCAGAGCAACTGCAGTTGTATCAGTGCCTCCCCTGCCCAGCGTTGTAATATCACCATCTATATTAACACCTTGAAAGCCTGCTACAACAACTATCCTATCTTTTTTTAATTCCTTAAGTATTCTATCTACCTTGATATTCAAAATTTTTGCATTTGAATAACTATCATCGGTTAAAATTCCTGCCTGCTGGCCTGAAAGAGATATACAATCATATCCTTTTTCCTGAATTGCTATAGCTAGCAGCGCGCTTGATACCTGCTCTCCTGTTGACATGAGCATATCCATCTCCCTCCTGGAGGGGCTGGAAGCAATTTTACCCGCAAGTTCAATCAATCTGTCAGTCGTATCACCCATTGCTGAAACAGCAACCACAACATTATTTCCTTCCAGCCTGGCTTTAATAACTCTATCTGCAACCCTTTTTATTTTATCTTTGTCACCAACCGAAGTGCCGCCAAACTTTAAAACTATTATATTTTTTTTATATCTCATCTTTGAACCAGTTATTTTTTTTATTCAAATTTATTTCCGGCAAATCTTTTTTTATTTCACTTCAGCCATTGCCCTGTAGCTTTCATACTTGGCTTTAGCTTCTTCTTCCGCCTTACCAAACAGGTCTTTAGCTATTTCCGGGAAAGTCTTGGTAAGCGATGCATATCTTACTTCACCCATCAAAAATTCTCTGAATGATTCCTTTGGCTCCCCTGAGTCTAAAATAAATGGATTCTTGCCTTCTTTTTTCAGTTCCGGGTTATACCTGTACAGGTGCCAGTATCCTGCATCTACCGCTTGTTTTTCCCTTAGCTGCGTACAGCCCATTCCGGCATAAATCCCATGATTAATACACGGGCAGTAAGCTATTATAAGTGACGGACCATTGTATCTTTCAGCTTCAAGAAATGTTCTTATTGTCTGCTTCTGACTGGCGCCCATTGCAATCTGGGCAACATATACATACCCATACGACATTACCATAAGCCCCAGATCTTTTTTCTTAACTTTTTTACCTGAAGCGGCAAATTTTGCTACCGCTCCAATCGGGGTCGCTTTTGAAGCCTGTCCTCCCGTATTAGAATATACTTCCGTATCAAATACAAGTACATTTATGTTTTCTCCGGATGCCAGCACATGATCCAGTCCGCCATATCCTATATCGTAAGCCCAGCCATCACCGCCAAATACCCATACTGATTTTTTAATCAAATAATCCTTAAGTTCCAGTATTTTTTTTCCAAGCTCATTAGCTTTCTTGTCACCGAGATCTCCACCCAGTAGTTTTAAAATTTTTGCGGTAGATTCCCTGCTTATCTCGTCATCATCTTTTCCTGCAATCCATTCACTTATAGCCTTCTCTGCCAGAGGGTTTATATTCATTTCAGAC
>PEXF01000136.1:7353-8122 GCA_002779205.1 Candidatus Hydromicrobium americanum | reverse complement strand
TGTAATCATCCTCTTTTAAGCCTGATTCTACTTTACCCACATAATCTGCTCCCATATCTGCAGCTTTGGTAAATATTCCTCCACCTGTTCTCATAAAAAACGCTGCAAAACTGGCGCCAATGACAAAGGTAATTGATACATTTACTACATTGTGTAAAGTTTCTATCTGGCTCATCACTCCACCTCTTCCATACCACCAGTAAAGGATATTAAACCAGAAGGCAGTATAAAAAAGTACCACTGCTGCCAGAATAAGCCCCGAGGCAGAAGCTGCAGTAATTGCTATATTCATAGCTTCCCCCAGACCATTTTCCTTTGCAGCATGAGTTACTCTGGCATTTGAAGTAGTGGATATCCACATCCCCACATAACCAATTAAGATGCTAAATCCCATACCTGTAGCAAAAGCAGGAATAGACGCAAAGTAAAGATATCCAAATTTAAACATAACACCAAGAAGCGCAACCAGAACAGCAAAAAATATCAGCATCATTTTTGCCTGTTGATTAAGGTATGCTCTGCTCCCCATAAATATAGCATTAGAAATATCCTCCATTCTTTTAGAGCCTTTGCTTTTTTTACTGACAAGTGCAGAAAAGATTATGGCCAGTATCAGTGAAATCCCGGAGCCAATGAAAGGAATAATTCTTATTAGCAGCAAACCCGACATAAAATACCTCCCTTTAAAAAATTACTAATTATTTGATAGGCTTAAATACCTGAAAACATTCTGCAATATTTTATTAAAAATGCAGATAATAAGCAATCA
>PEXF01000136.1:902-7343 GCA_002779205.1 Candidatus Hydromicrobium americanum | reverse complement strand
TTGAATTTTATTAATATCTGATAGTTCTTTACAAGAAGCTTGATTGTTTTACTTGCTGGTTGATTTTCTGTTCAAATTAAATTTTTTGGTCTAGAATTACATAATATGAGAAAAATTATAACTATTTTCTTTATTTTATGTATCCTGCTGCTAACAATTGTGAGTTTAGCAGAAACTAAAATTGATACCGGTGAAATTATTCAAATTCCCCAATTAACACCCGAAGAAACAAAAGATGCTCCAATTCTTGACAATGGAAAAGTCTACCCTTTTTGGGGCCCGGTTTGTATGCGTTATACTTATTCAGTCATTTATAAAGACGAAAAAGGCCGTGCTCCGGAATATGTAAAAATCTATTTTAACGGTGAAATGATTGATATGGAAAAGGAAAATCATGCTGATAATAATTATAAACAGGGAGTTAAATATATATTATTTTGAAGCCTCCAATGGAACAGGTAAAGCCCGTAACTCAATAATTGATTCACCGGCTAACGGACCTGTATTATTTTCCAGTGATTTTAGTAAAAACGAAATAGTTCTAATTAGTAAAGAAAAAAGTGAGGTCATCTGGCGATATTCAATGGATAAAGAATGGATTGGCGGGGTATCTCTTTCAGATGATGGATACTATATTGCTACCGCTACCGGCTGTCCAGATCGCCGGGCTTATATTTTTTCCAGAGATTCAAATGAGCCTTTAGTACGTTCTGAAATGTTAACCAGAGATTCACCTGTTGACGAATCTATAATTTCTGCTGATGGCTCTTTTGCTGTCTTTGGCTCAGAATCAAGCGATGGTGCAGTATTTTTATTTTCCATAGACTCAAAAGAACCTGTTTGGAAATTCACCACACCGGATAATGCTTCCGTGCGCGCCTTAGGATTTACACCTGACAGCATGTATATCGGCGCAGCTACTATGTTTGGAGGCAATGTCTATATTTTTTCAAAGGACTCCAATCAACCGGTTAATTCCTGGAATATAAAAAATGTTAGTCTGGGAGCACTGGATATTGCTGATGACGGTAGTTATCTTGCAGTTGGCGGGACAGACAATAAAGTGCATATTTTTGAAAGGAACAACCCTTCCCAAAATGCTGAATTTGATTTAAACGAATTTGCGGGAGAAATTGATATCTCTGCCGCTTCCAGTCCCTTTTGTTCCAGCAGATTTAGAAACAACATAATTAAAATGCTCTATATCTATTTTAAATGCATGCTTAACGTATCATTATACAAATTTAGTATTTTTTAAGAAATATAATTAATAAAATAATTTTTTATTTAATTTAATGCAACATATCAAGTTAAAAGAACAGTTGAAAAATAATATATTTTTTAGAGAAGAAATTATAAATAAAGGTAAAATTATATATGGAAAATAACAAAAATATTTTTGAGAAGTGGTTATATTTTGCCGAACAGGATTTAAATTTTGCACAGTCAACTAATTGGTCTAAGAATTATTAAAAATTCTTTCTGTAAGAGGATTTTCTATGGTTAATTCCTAATATAACTACCAATCGTTGTTTTAAATCCACCAAATATACTATTCAATAAACTCCGACTCTGATTCTTAAAATTAACTTATCTTTCCCTTTCAATTTTTTGGCATTTTCTGGAAAAGGATTTAAAGCTAAATTATTTATAACACTTTTTATTTTTAAAAGATAATTTCTTTCAACTTCACCAAGGTCTTTTAATATACTTTTAGAGATCTGTATTTCCCAATTTTTCAAGGTTTAATCCTTTTATCCATATATTTATTAAATTCCTCTAAAGTAATTCTTTCTTCTTCCATTCTTTCTTCTACTAATTTTAAATCCATTTCATCTTCTTCAAGTTCCAGCAATTTTTCTTCAATAATTTTGCCAAGAAGATAACTCTTTCTTAGACCCTTTCTGTCACAATATTCATCAAATTTTCTTTTTATATCTTTTGGAATCCTAACTCCTACAGGACTGCTGCCAGTAGCATTTTTCATTTTCATAATCTCCTGATTTAGTAATTTTATTTATTCATTGATTACATATGATAACTTATAATGACAAATAAATAAAGAAAATATACCGATATATTTTTACTATTCTCCCATAACCTGTATAAAAACATTACGTGAGCGAGGCCTATTATCATGGTCAATAACGATTATCTGCTGCCATGTGCCAAGAACTAACTTGCCATCAGATAATGGTACACAAATACCCGGACCCATAAATGTAGCGCGCAAGTGTGAAAACCCATTGTCATCACCCCATGTCTGTGAGTGCCGGGTATGTTTACTAGCCGGAATAAATTCTTCTAGCTGCTCTCGCATATCTTCAACCAGAGCAGGTTCATATTCTATGGTTGAAACGGAAGCAGTTGAACCGATGGCAAAAACACCTACCAATCCATTCTTTATGCCAGACTGGTGGGCGATACTTTTTACCTTGTCAGTGATATTTATAATATCTGAAAATCCTTTTGTAGATAGGGTGATTTTTTTACCAAATACCATAGGGTTTCCTCCTTGTTTTCATTTGCATGGTTTCATTTTATAAGGTTTTTAATATCAAAGTTATTTTTCTAGGAAATCTGAAAGCATAATAACTTTATACGGCAGATTTTTTCCTGACCTGTAAAGTTTTTTATCTGCAGTTATGAGTGGTGCGTCAAACTTTTCAGAAAGAGCAATATAAATACCATCATAAACAGATATATTTAAAAGCCTGGCATACAAAAATGCGTTTTTTAAGAGAACTTTGTCTGCTTCAAGTATAATAATGGTATCGTATAGCTCAGAAATAATTAAATCTATTGTTTCACTGCTTATTTCGTCTTTTAATCTGAATGCATTCAGTATCTCATAAATAAGTAACTGGGGAGCAAATAATATATACTGGTGAGAATTTAAAAAATTGTATAGTATATCTGCACTATATAAATCGGTCTCATTTTTTTTGTAATACCATTTAAAAACCACAGAAGCATCGAGTACATATTTTTTTCTCCGGGATTCCCCTATCAAAAAGTCAGGTAATTCTATATGTTTCTCATTAAACACAACACTACTTTCCATATTAATCTTCTTCCCATCTTTTCAGAAGTTCATCTGCTCGTTTGTCCCTGAATTTTCTGATTTCACTGGTAGGATCCCAGTCTTTTATGCCTGCTTTCATTATTTTATTGCTTGTTTTTTTAATTCGCTCAACTGCTTTTTTTCTCCTGTCAAAATATTCTTCTGTCATAAGAACTTTAAAATAATTATCTATTGCTTCCAGAAAAAACTGGCTTCTTTTTATTTTTTTTCTTTTCTTGTATCTGTCAATTTCTTCCAGGACTTCATCAGGTATTGATAATAGAATTTTTGCCATAGTTTTCGCTCCATATTATATATTAATTTATATTCTATTATATATATAATAAGATATAAATCAATAATGTATTTAGCATTAATTTATCTTACCATTTAGGCATTGATATGTATTAGTATGTTTATATTAAAAATTTAGAAGCACATACAAGTAGAATCTAAATAAGGATATAGTAAATTCACAACCCTATTTATTCTTCTCCACATGCATCAGTCCATATATGATACTGTCTTCCAGTGCCTGCCAGCTGGCTTCAATTATATTCTCAGATACTCCTATTGTCCCCCAACTTTTCTCACCATCAGATGATTCAATTAGAACTCTTACCACTGCTCCGGTACCCTTCTTCTCATCCAGTACCCTAACCTTAAAGTCTGTAAGTGTGATTTTTGACAGCGCAGGATAACAGCTTTCAATTGCTTTTCTTAAAGCTCTGTCCAGGGCATTAACCGGACCATTGCCCTCTGCGGTTTCAATAATCCTATTCCCATTTATCTGCACTTTCACTGTGGCCTCAGACATCATGCTGCCGTCTTCCTTCTTCTCATTTAATACCCTGAAGCTTTCCAGTTTAAAAAATTTCTTCTTTACTCCGGTAACTTCCTTAACCAGCAATTCGAAACTCCCGTCGGCAGCCTCAAACTGATAACCTTTATGTTCCAGATTCTGAATCCTGTTTAAAATCTCACTTACCTTCTTTAAATCATCTTCCAGATTAATTCCGAATTCCTTTGCCTTAAGAATTATGGATTTCTTACCGGAAAGCTCTGAAATCAGTATCTCCCTTGTGTTGCCGACTGTCTCAGGATCTACATGTTCAAATGCTTTTGATAATTTGCTTACCCCGCTTACATGCATACCGCCCTTATGGGTAAAAGCATTACGCCCTACAAACGGCTGGCCTGGATTTGAAATTTGATTTGCAGTCTCACTTACAAATCTTGAGAGATTGGTTAAATGCTTCAGACTGCCTTCTTTTAAGCAGTTCTTTTTTAATTTTATTTCAAGATTGGGAATTATCTGGCACAGGTCAGCATTGCCGCATCTCTCGCCATAACCATTAATTGTACCATGGACCATCTTTATTCCCTTTTTTACAGCTATTACAGTATTTGCAACAGCGCATCCGCTGTCATTGTGAAAATGTACGCCCAGGGTTGCTTTAACTCCCATATTTACCTTATCGATTATCTCTATAACATCATCAGGAAGCATACCACCATTGGTATCACAAAGGCATAAATAGTCTGCACCTGCCTCTAAAGCTGCTTTTAAAGTTTCCAGTACATACTGCGGATTTTCTTTAAAACCATCAAAGAAATGTTCGGCATCAAAAATCACTTCAGGGAAATATTTCTTTAAGTACTCTATAGAATCAAAAATCATACTTAAATTATTTTCCAGTGTCGTCTCTATAACCTTTTCGGCATGAAGAGAGGACGATTTGCCGACAATGCATACGCTGTCTGCACCTGATTGGATTAACTGTTTTATATTATTATCATTTTCTACCTTGATATCCTTATATCTTGTCATTCCAAAGGCAATTATTTTTGAATATTCGAATTTTCTACCTTTTAGCTTTTCAAATAATTCCATTTCCTTCGGATTTGAAGCAGGAAATCCAACTTCAATATAGTCAATGCCGATATCATCAAATCTTTCTATCATCTGCAGCTTATCATTGACCGAAAAAGATATATCAGCTCTCTGGGCACCATCCCTCAAGGTAGTATCAAATATGTATATTTTATCTTTATCAATCATTTTAAAGCATCACCTTTATATACCTCACTAAAAACTTCTTTTAATTTCTACATACATCGTTCCTATTTATGAATCACTGTAATCATAGACTGTTTATTTTCTTATATTTTCTTTAGTAAATTTTACATAACCGCCGCTTCTTATTATCCCCTGGATAAACTCAGGAAGTGGGTTTACTTCAAAGATTTTATCCTTTGTAATATCTTTAATTTTACCACTGCTTAAATTTATCTCCAGCTCATCCCCATCCTGTATAAGATTGCTAGCCTCGATGCTTGCTATAACCAGAAGCCCTATATTTATGGCATTCCTAAAAAAAATACGGGCAAATGAGCTGGCAATTATAGCCTTTACTCCACTGGCTTTGATAGATACCGGAGCATGTTCCCTGGAAGAACCGCAGCCGAAATTATTGCCTGCAACTATTATTTTCCTTTCATTTACCTTCTCTTTAAAATCCTTATCCAGACCCTCAAAGCAATGAGATGCCAGCTCTCTATCATCAGTGGTATTAAGGTATCTAGCCGGTATTATTACATCAGTATCAACATTATCCCCGTATTTTATTGCTTTTTCCCTTATTATCATTACATAACCTCCTCCGGAGTGGCTATTCTGCCTGCTACTGCAGATGCAGCAGCTACCGATGGTCCACTTAGGTATATCTCACTTTTTGGATGGCCCATCCTGCCTACAAAATTTCTATTGGTTGTAGATACAGCCCTTTCGCCTTCCGCCAGTACGCCCATATGGCCCCCCAGACAGGGTCCGCAGGTTGGAGTGCTGACCACACAGCCTGAATTTATAAAAATTTCGATATAGCCTTTTTTTAATGCCTCAAGATATATGTTTTGAGTGGCAGGAATTATTATGGTCCTTATGTTTCCGTCTACTTTTCTGCCATTTAAAATTTCTGCTGCAATCCTTAAATCTTCCATCCTTCCGTTAGTGCAGGAACCTATTACTACCTGATCTATGGTAACATTGGATAAATCACTGGCATTTCTCACATTTGACGGAAGATGAGGGACCGCCACCTGAAGTTCTATATTAGAGCAGTCTATATTATATGTCTTTTCATATTCCACATCGGGATCACTTTTAAATATTTTATAATTTCCATCGGATCTTGATTTCAAAAACTCCTCTGTTACCCCGTCGACCTCAAATATTCCAAATTTTCCTCCCGCTTCTATCGCCATATTGGACATTGTAAATCTGGAATCCATAGACAGTTTACTTACAGCCGGGCCGCTGAATTCCATAGATTTGTAAAGCGCACCGTCCACTCCTATTAGGCCTATGGTATAAAGTA
>PEXF01000136.1:0-749 GCA_002779205.1 Candidatus Hydromicrobium americanum | reverse complement strand
TACAGGTGTGAGAATCTGCGCCAATCACCAAATTGCCAGGCAGTACCAGGCCCAGTTCAGGAAGCAGCGCGTGCTCGATACCCATTTTTCCCACTTCAAAATAATTTTTGATATCCTGTTCCCTGGCAAATTCCCTGATAAATTTACACTGCTGCGCTGATTTTATATCTTTATTAGGTGCAAAATGGTCAGGTACTACAACCACTTTTTCTTTATCAAAAACTCTGCCCGTTCCAATTTTATCAAATTCCTCGATTGCAATAGGCAGGGTGATGTCGTTACCGAGCATAATATCTACATCTGCATTTACTATCTCATCTTCAGACACATAATCCCTGCCGCAGTGATAGGCAAGTATTTTCTGCGCTATTGTCTGTGGTTTATTTTTATCGCTCAACTTTATAAAGTTCCCTTCTTAACTTAAAAAAAATTCAGTTTTATTAATCTCCCTATTTAATATAATCCGTAACTACCTGTTATTCCAGGCTTTCTACTATTCTATTCATTGCATCAATATAAGCCTTTATACTTGCTTCGACTATATCTGTGCTTATGCCGCTGCCCATAACTTCTGTGCCATTAGTACTCACTACTACTTTAACCGACCCCAGTGCATCCTTGCCTCCGGATACAGCTTCTATACTATATTCCACTAATTTTGCATTTATCTTTGTTATTTTATCGATAGCTTTAAATGAAGCATCCACCGGACCGTCACCGTTCGAAGAGCCTTTGTGGACTTTACCATC
>PEXF01000001.1 GCA_002779205.1 Candidatus Hydromicrobium americanum | reverse complement strand
CAAGTAAACTCCTTATTTTATTTCTTCAATTATTCTGTGTAAATTATATAATATATAAAAATATAAATTTTAATAAGCGGGTGATTCACATAACTGTAATAGATATAAACTTCATTATAACGGAAATCTTAAGGCTTCTACCCTTCTTCATTCCATTAATGATAGTTGAATATGGTCTGATGATTTATGCGCTTGTGCAGCTTTTTAGAAATGAAGCAGCCTATTTACCAAAATGGGGGTGGGCTTTAATTATTATTTTTATCAATATTATTGGCCCGGTTGTCTTCTTATTAGTAGGTAGAAAGAAATATAAAGAAAATGATTAAGGTCGTTAATCTAAAGAAAAGTTATGGCCGTCTGGAAGCATTAAAGTCTATCAGCTTTGAGGTGGAAAAAGGTTCGGTATTTGGATTTATCGGACGGAATGGCGCTGGAAAAACCACCACAATGAATATCCTGACCGGTTTGATTAAATTTAATGGAGGTAAAATATTCATTAAAGGTAAGGATTTTTTAAAAAATAAGCAGGAACTGGTAAGATCAATTGGATATCTGCCTGAGACGCCAACCTTTTATAATTATATGAATACTTATGAGTATTTAAATTTCATTGCCAGAATTATAGGATGCAATTTAAAAAAAACCAGAAAAAGTGTTGGCAAACTTCTGGAAATGGTTAAATTAACAAAACAGGGAAAAAGACGCATTGGTGGATACTCACGGGGAATGAAACAAAGATTGGCATTAGCAGTAGCATTTATGAACAGTCCCGAAATTCTATTTTTAGATGAGCCTGCATCCGCGCTTGATCCTGAAGGAAGAGTGGAAATGCTCGAACTTATCGAAGGTCTTAAGGATGATAAAATTACTATTTTCCTGTCGACACATATTTTAAATGATGCAGAGAGGGTATGTGACAAAATATGCATTATAGATGAGGGTAAAATACTTTTGACTAAAAATCTGTCTCAGTTATACGAAACTTATATACAGCCTATTTTTGATGTTGAGTTTGAAGAAGATCCTGAGGATGAAGTTAATTTATTAAAAAAATTTAGCTGGATTGAAAGTATCAAAGAAAACGGCCGGAGAATAAGCATCTATGTTAAAGACATAGATTACGCTAAAAAAGAAATCTTAAAGGAGCTTTCAAAGCTTGATAATAATATTACCAGTTATCGGACCAGGAAAAGTACACTGGAAGATATTTTTATTAGAATGGTAAGTAAAAATGAGATCATTTAAAGCTTATTTTAAAAAAGAGATATTGGAGTCTGTTAGAGGAAATAAATACCTGATTTTATTTGTGGGTACTATTTTCTGGGCTCTTCTGGATCCCCTGGTGTTAAAGCTTTTACCTTTACTTCTAAAAAATTATTTACCTGCTGACCTGACTGTTCTATTTTCCACTTTTAACCGCGATACTGCTTTCCAGACTTTCTTAAAAGATTTATTTCAAATTGGAACAATTATTATCGCACTTACCTTAATGGGACTTCTTTCCAATGAAGTTTCTTTAAAAAAATTAGTCTTTCCCTATTCCAGGGGAGCAAACCCTGCAGGTGTTGTGCTTGCAAAATATATCCACTATACGGTTACAATTTCTCTTTTTATACTAATAGCCTTTTTGACTAATTATTTTTATATTAACAGACTTTTTACTGGTGGAATGTTATCAATTGAAATTGCGCTAAAATCATCACTGCTATATATCCTTTATTATTCCGTATTGTTATCCATACTATTGTGCCTTAGCAGCCTATTTAAAAGAGGTTTAATCGCTGGTATTACAGTCCTTGTTCTTGGATATACTCTAAGCATTTTCAATCAATTTAAGGTAGTAAGAGCATATCTCCCAAATTACCTGCTCTTTAAGGCAGCAGACATCGGGCATATTTTTGATAATTCCTTGATTCCCACTGTCATCATTTCATTCTGTATCATCATACTCCTGATCTTCTTTTCAATCCTGCGTATGAAAAAAATTGATGTTGCCTGAAGATCATAAATTGAAACGAAGCTGATAGATTTTATTATTAAATCAATAAGTTTTGGAGTAGATATAAGTTTAAAAGAAATCAACAATTGATTGGGACAGATCCTTAATAACCTAACTTTCAAATATAAGTAGAATTTTAAATATTTAGCAGATAAAAGAAAAAGCTTCTACAACCAGAATAAAAACTTTGCCCCTCTTTTATCTGCTATTGGATTAACCTATTGTTATACCGAATTTTGATTATTTCTTAATAATCTTAATATCTTCGGTATTCTCTTTTTGGTCTTTCTCTACGAGGGCGTGCTTCATCAACTTTTAAAGTGCGCCCCATAAAATCACTGCCGTCCAGTTCTTCTTTTGCTTTTTCAGCTTCAGATGAATCAGACATTTCGACAAATCCAAATCCTTTACCCGGGATTATATCGATCTGGCTGACTTTACCATATTTAGAGAAGAGCTCTTCCAGTTGCTCATTAGTAGCAGAATAATCAAGATTCCCTACATATAGTTTGCTACCTTGCATTTTTTCTAACCTCCTTTTTCTTATTTCTTCAAGTCTAATAACATTGCCTTTGGAGGTAGAAGCAAGATATTTGCTCTATCACTAAGAAGGAACATTATTAAACATAAAAATATTAAGTATTATAACTTTTTTTATAAAATATAGCTAACGAAAGTTTAGATATGATTAAGCAAGTTGATATCCCCATTATGCATACCTACCTGACCAAGCACACTAATAGAACATTAGGCTTCATCCTTTTTTAATCAATAGATTTTTGCTTTCTCCATCGAAGCCACAGTGCAAAACCAATTACTACCATTGCCCAAACTGCAATATATATTTCTAATTGCAATTGGCTAATTGCACCTGTACCTGAGATAATAGCGCTATAATTTATAACCGCATGAGTAAAAGAGGCTATGAGATAAAATTGCCAGCCCCAGCCTTTAGCTAAACCCCAGCCAGCTAAGGCACTGGAAGCAGTATGGAAAGCTACTGCAAAAAATCTTTCCCAGAAAGGAATCAGGGCTACCAATAGTCCGGTATTTTTAACTGCTCCCCAGCTCCAGCCAGAGAGAAAGAGACTATTATGAGCCCAGACTGCTTCAAAGACTCCAATACCAAGTCCCGCTACAGCTCCAATAACCAGCCCTAATTTTGGGTCAATTTTTTTTCCTTTTCTCCACCAGTATATAACCACAGGTATCAGCTTGGAACCTTCCTGAACCATTCCAGAAAGAAGTATTGATGGTATTCCGGCAAGCAGCAGCCATTTTATAAGAATTTCCTGGCTCCAGAAGAAATTTAAAGCTCTACCTGTCAAGAACTGAAGTGGAATTTGAATAAAGGAAACAGCAGTCCAGGTTAGAATGGTACTACCGGCAAGAACCGCCCATAGCTGGGGTTTTTTTAAAATAGGAGTCCAATAAACAGCATACCAGATTGCTCCAAAAGCTACACCCAGACCAATCCCTATAAGTGCCTGGTTCCATAGAATACCTGGGTAAACAAAGCCGGAGACAAAGAAATTAACCATGTATTCAAGCATCGCATTCCTTTCTTTTATAATTAATAAATTACGTTATTAAATAATTGATTCCTGAGGAAACTATTGTACATTGAAACTTAAATTATTTATAGGAAATATACTTGCTTAGGCCAATAAATCCAGTACTTTTAAAGATATAAAAATATATATTTGTGAGACTCCTATAAGTAAAAAGAAGTAATAGAATAAATAAAAAAATATGCTGATACAAGATATTACCAAGAATCAGTTAAAAAATTTATTCAAATTCTAGAAGAAGATGAGATATAAAGTTACATTTGATGGTTTGTAAAAACATAGGATGTGTCCCAATCCTGGTACCTAAAATAAGAAAAATTTTATTTCAATAAAGGCTCACTTCTAAGCTAAAATAAAGTAAACAATATTGTAAAGTTATGTTATATTATATAAATTATAAAATTTTTTTTAATGTTTATGGGAAGTCTGGAACTTTTTAGAAATATAGGACTGGTAATAATTTGCTATTTCATAGGTGCAATACCTTTTTGCAATATTATTGCAAAAATCCACAGCAATAAGGATTTAAGAAAAATTGGAGATAAGAATCCAGGCGGCTGGAATTTAGTATTTAACGTATCAAAGTTTTGGGGATCTTTAGGTATAATCTTAGATATTCTTAAAGGTTTTCTATCATATTTTTTAGTTTGGAAAATCACAGGTATAGAAATCGTGGCAATACTTGCCGGGTGTGCTGCCGTAGCAGGTCATAATTATTCTGCATATCTAAAATTTTCAGGCGGTAGAGGAATTGCATCTACACTGGGATTTCTTCTTGCTATTAATCCCCTGACCATTATAGCTTTTGGAATAGGTATGCTCTCAGCATTATTTTCAATTAAAAATATGATCTGGGGGGTAATTTCTGGAATTGTTGCATCAAGTATCTTTTTATGGCTCTTTAAAAGATCGTCAATTTATTTAATCTTAGGAATTTTACTCATAACAATTATTATTCCCAAACACATTAACCGTTCAATAACGATACCCCATAATTTTAAATTTAGAAAGGAAAAAACTTTAAAAGATTTATTTACACCAAAGATTAGGTAGCTACTTATAATTATCGCTTACCAGTCTTAATTCATTTTCTTCCCTGACATCATATATTCTGCCTTTCCAGTTTACACCCATTCCAATTTTAGCATTGAAGATTGAATTTATGGCTATATATATAAGGTATACTATGGAAATAGGATGTAATATTATATCAACAGCTTTGCATTTGAACCTTATAGAAAGAATTATTTTAGTAATTAAAATAATGATTATCTGAAGAATAATAAGATTTATTAATATAGCTGGCCAGTCAAAAAGAATTCCAACAGGAAGCATTATAAAAGGTAATAAAAATATTGCAGATATCAAAATAATAGCTATCGTTATTATATAAATATTATAATCAAAAGCAGCAAATATAGTCCTGGAATGGCCTCTCACTACTTCCCTAAAATTCTTATACATCCGGCAATATAAGTTGCTCCTGCCGTCAAAAATCATAAATCTATATCCGCATCTTTTTACCTGTTTCGATATCATTATATCTTCAATGACTTTACTTTTTATAGATTTATGTCCTCCAATCTTTTTGTATACCTCTCTCTTAAATAGCATAAACTGGCCTATTGCGGTACAAAATAATACACTTTTAGACTTTCTTATAAGATAAAGTGGTACAAAACTTAAAATCATATATTTCCCAAATGGTACTATCATTCTCTCATGCAATGTAACCATTATCTGTTTTGCAAACACTGACAGCGCATCTATCCTGTATCTGTGGAGACAAGCAACTGAGCTGGATATAGAATTTGGAAAGTGAAGGGTATCTGCATCAGTAAATATAAGATAATCTCCTCTGGCATGTTTTGACAGCTGCCAGCAGGCATAGGATTTACCCAGCCATCCTTTTTTAAGCGGTTCTCCACTGTATAGTTTTATCCTTGGATCTTTTTGGGAAAGCTCTAATACTATCTTTGCAGTATCGTCTATGGAGTTATCATCAAGTACAAGTATTTCTATATTTTTATAATCCTGTTTTGTAAGGGATATAATACACCTTTTTATGTTCTCTTCTTCATTTCTTGCCGGAATGAGTATGGATATAAGCGGATTTTGAGCCAGTATGTTTTCGGGCAGCTTAAATCTGGATGTATCCTTAAACAGGATATTGTTTATTAAAAAGTTTACGAGTACGAACAGAAGAATTGCGGTGATTATATACTGGTATAATAAAAATATATCCATATTTTTAATTTAAAAAAGTAGTTGCGGTTATTATACCACAACTAAAACTCATAAGACCATTTTCATTAAGGTTTTGGCATTCTCCACCGCATAACCCTCTGCATCATTGTTAAAATAGACGTAATTTTCAATATTTTTTTTCAAATTATTTTTAATTAGTACCGCAATTTTTTTAAGTTCATTCTCTGAATAACTAGAACAGTAGAGATCTTTAGGACCATGCATTCTTATATAACAAAAATCTCCTGTAATTTTTTCTTTATAAGGAAATTTAGGAGAACTTGAAATTACAACAGCACATTTAAACTCTTCCAGTAAATTATATATATCTTTTATAAACCAGCTCCTGTCTCTGAATTCAAAGGCAAATCTATAATCTTTTGGGAGTATTTCTAAAAAATTTTTAAGCCTGTATTTGTCTTCCTTTAGATTGGGAGGCAGCTGAAATAAAAATGGTCCCAATTTTCCCCCAAGCCCTTTTGCTGCTGTAAGTAGTTTGTCAAGTGCTTCCTTGCAGCTTATAAGTCTTTTAATATGAGTTATATATCTGGAAACCTTTACCGAAAAAAGAAAATCCCCGGATGTATTTTTTCCCCAGTTGACAAAAGTCTTTAGTTTAGGCAAATGATAAAAACTGCTGTTTACCTCTACAGTATTAAACTCTTTAGAATAATAATTCAACCACCTGTTATTTTTTAAATCAGCAGGATAAAATTTCCCAGTCCAGTGATTATAGCTCCATCCGGAAGTACCGATATAAACTAAAGAATTATTCATTTCATACAGTTTTTACTTATATATTCTTTTCATCTCTTCAAGAGTCATCGGCTTGTAATCTCCTGCATGACCGGCAGTTCTAAAATCAATCATTTTCCCCTTAACTGTCTGGTAAACTGCTTCTCTTGCAGCTCCAAAATATGTCCTGGGATCAAAAGCACCCGGGTTCTCGCCCAGATATTTCCTGATGGCGCCTGTCATTGCCAGTCTTCCATCAGTATCCACATTTATTTTCCTGATTCCCCTTTTTATGGCTTCCTTGATGCTCTCCATGGGAACACCCATTGTCTTTTCCATCCTGCCGCCGTATTTATTTATAATCTCAATTAGTTCCTGCGGCACTGAAGATGAGCCATGCATAACAAGAGGAACCCCTGGAATTTTTTCGACAACCTTGTTTATTATATCCATGGCAAGAGTTGGTTTTGCCTTAAATTTATATGCTCCATGGCTGGTCCCAATGGCAAGGGCAAGCGCATCTACACCTGTACGCTTTATAAACTTAACTGCCTCATCCGGGTCAGTTAGCATTACTTTTCCGTAGCCGACACCGTCTTCTATCCCGCCAAGTGTCCCCAGCTCACCCTCAACAGATACACCAAACCCATGCGCGTAATCAACAACTTCTTTTGTTACCCTAACATTTTCTTCAAAAGTTGTGGGAGTCTTGGAATCTTCCTTAAGCGAGCCATCAATCATAACTGATGTAAAGCCCAGTTCTATAGCCTCCTTACAGGTCTCCAGGCTGTTTCCATGGTCAAGATGGAGTACAATAGGAATATCAGGATTATCCTCAACAGCAGCGGCAGCAAGATATTTTATATAAGCCATATTTGTATATTTTAGCGCTCCCCTGCTTGCCTGAATAATCACCGGTGATCTGGTTTCACTTGCAGCTTTCATTATTCCCTGAATCTGTTCCATATTATTGACGTTATAAGCTCCCACTCCATAATTTCCTTTTATGGCTTCATCTAACATTTGTTTCATCGGTACTAGCGACATCGGTCCTCCTTGTAAATATATTTTTAAAAATCTTTATTATTAATAAGATATACCAGGATAAAATTTTAATAATTATACCATTTAGAAATTTAATTTCTATAAGATTATCTGCCCATCTTCTTATTTAAATTACAGGACTTAAGAAATTTATTATATTATATATAATTCTAAAATTGAATAAGAGTTATATTCCACAAAGATAATAATTCTTGGAACTATTTACAAAAGATTGCAATATGGATAAAATTCTATCCTGTGGCGCATTCGTCTAGTGGTCCAGGACATGGCCCTCTCACGGCTAAAACAGGGGTTCAAGTCCCCTATGCGCTACCAGAAAAGGTACAAATTTTGGAATAAAATTTAAAACTAAACAGAAGAAAACATGCTGGATGCATGTTTTCGGGACTTGAAAAGACGGACTGAGTC
Source organism: Candidatus Hydromicrobium americanum (assembly GCA_002779205.1). GTDB lineage: Bacteria > Actinomycetota > Humimicrobiia > Humimicrobiales > Humimicrobiaceae > Hydromicrobium > Hydromicrobium americanum. The sequence continues at coordinate 281 of PEXF01000001.1, read as the reverse complement.
GAAGACGAGGGAGTCTGCGGCTCTGCAGCGAACGAAGTGAGACGAAAGACCAAGTCCCCTATGCGCTACCAACTCAATACATCTTTATAGATATATTTAAAAAATTATTCAAAATTAATAAAAGTTAGAATCCTCCCTCTCCATCCATATTTTTTACAATGCCAGCGGGATAATCATCAGAAAAAAGACACGTTAGGACAGCAATTTAGGATTAAGCACTTAAAACATGCCATACAGTGGTAAAATTTAACTAAAAATACTAGCAGGAATAAAAATTTTTG
>PEXF01000089.1 GCA_002779205.1 Candidatus Hydromicrobium americanum | reverse complement strand
AAATATAAAAATGTAATAATACAATTTAATCTTTTTAGATTTTAATTTTTATTATTAAAAATATCAGATGAATATAAAAATGATTAAATAACTTTGTTTATTACTGTCATGGAGTTATCAGTGTCTTATAATATTTTTTTACTATTAATAACCAAACGTACCGGTTAAAGCATATCAAAGCACGATACACACGGATAAGTATGGGCCTATTTTAGATATAGAAAGGATACCAGGCAAAGTAATGAATAAATTTGCAAAAGCATTATCTTATATTTTTGATGGGACAATTATTTCAATTCCAATGCTCATTATTATCTGTCTGGCTATAGTAGACAATACTGCAAAAGCATTAGTCTGGGCTTTCTTATGTCTGACATTTGCAATGATAATTCCTTACCTATATATACATATATTAATCAGGAAGAAAGTATTAGATGACCCGCATATTCCAAATAAAGAGGGTAGGATAAAACCGCTAATTATAACTATTATCAGTAATATAATAGGTTTCTCCATTTTATATATTCTGAAAGCTCCTTTATTTTTAGAAGCTATGTTTTTGATAGTCATAATTTCGACTATTATTTTTGGCATCATAACTTATTTCTGGAAGGTAAGCATGCACACCGCCTGGATAACTTTTACGGTTATAACTTTTAATATACTGTTTGGTAAATGGATGCTGTTTCTACTACCATTAATCCCTGTGGTAGGGTGGGCTAGAGTTAAGATTAAAAGACATACTGTCAAACAGGTGATATCAGGTTCTATAATTTCATCCATAACTACTTTTTTTATTTATCTTCGTTATGGATTTGTTAATTTCTTTTAGCTCTGTATCTGTGAGATACCACCCCCTTTTTATTAATATTACCTTTATCTTTAGGTTTCGGATTTAATAAAGTATATAGGTTTGATGTAGAACCTTTATTATTTTTATTTCTTCTTGATTCTTTTCTTAAAAGTCCTTTTTGGACTAAAGACTTAACTACTCGCATTGCCTGGACTTTAGCCATACTTCCCTTTTTTGCTATGGTTTCATAACTCGGGAATGCTTTATTTTCACCATTAACATATCTAGCAATAACTATATAGACAGTTTTTTCATAAATAGTTAAGTCTTGACGATCCAGCAGATCATTTTCCAGATAAAACCAATTCTTTACCCGGCCATCTCTTAAGTTATCCTTGCTCATTATAGAACATCCTATTTAAGCACTCTTCTAACACAAAAGCTCGGCATTATACCGAGCTTTCTATATTTAAATAACTTTGATTTTCTTTCTGAAGATAAGATCTACATTTATTGAGTTTTCCTCATTGTTTGTTAAATCTGGTTCTACATTTTCCAGATTTATAAGGTCTGCGCTAGACTTATTGGCTCCGCCATTCGCCCCAAACAACTCAAATGCTTATTTTTATACCACAAGCAAGTTAATTTATTTTATCTTTCTTACTTTCAAATTCAATAGGTAGGTACTTTTCTAAAAATTTATTATAGTTTTATAGTAACATTCTCTTTTAGAATTATTTTAACTTACCCAAGAAGATACAAAGCCAAGTATTTGCAAACTGCTGAATCATCAGCCAACTTTTTAAGAAATATAAGATATTATCTATCAAGCATATATCAACCGGCCTTTAGGTTCAGGAATCTTACGGCCCAGTTCCTTTGCAGTTTCAATCCATTCCTCAATTATTTGAGTAATATTTTCAAGGACTTCTTTATACGATGATCCATCTGCCATACATCCCGGCAGTTCAGGTACCTCCGCAATATATGCCTTGTCCTCTTTGCTCCAATAAATAATAATCTCATATTTAAACATCATTCACCTCTAATTCTATATTTTAATATAATATTCCTTACCTGTTTTACTTGATAAGGCTTAGCCTTGGATTTCTTCAGTTGTATATTAAGAATCTCCTCTATGCCATCTTTAAAAAAAATATGATGGCTACCTTTTATCCGTTCTTCAAAACCTAAGTATTTTAACATACTATATAACTCTGAAAAAGAAATATCTTCATCTGAAGATCCGCTTAAAATTTTTAATAATGTTTTTTCAAGTTTGTTCATATTTAATTATTATACTATAAAATTTAAACCTTATTGGGAAGAAAAATATTAAAAACGACTAATCAAAGCTCATCTCCTTTTAAAACTATTTTTGGTCCCATTTTAATATTTACTATAAAACTATCATCTTCGCCGGTTTGTTTTTTCCAATCCTCTTCTGAATAATAGATATAATTTATTTCCCTTAAAATAGTTTTTCCAAGACTATTTATTTTCGAAATGAAATTATTCTCATTAGATATACTATCCTTGACTATAAGGCACAGATCGATATCTGAAGAAGCATTTTCTTTTCCGGTTGCAAAGGAACCATAAATAAAAGCTGAAACTATTCCACCGGTTTCATTTATTATATTCTGCAGACTTCCTTTTATACCTATTGTTTTAAAAATTATAGACTTCAATTCATTAAACAGTGGATAGGCTTTGTTTAGAAAAAAATATTTCTGCTTTCCTCTGAACTGTGATATAAAAATGCCCTCCTTTTCAAGTTTTGACAGCTCTTTTGATAGATTACCAGGGTCTTCTTTCAGTCTTAGAGCCATTTCTCTTAAGTACATTTCATCATCAGTATTAGTAAAGAAATGTAATAGTATCTTATTTCTAAGTCTTGATTTTGTAATTTCTAAAAAATTAATCATTGTTGTAATCACCTATAACTATTGTAGTAAATACTAACAACAAAGACAATAGAATTTTTTACAAGTTTGAATAAAACGTAATATTTATTTATATATGTTACAATTAAAAAAATATCTGTAACCATAAAAATTTATATAAAACTAATAGGATAAAAGGAAATAAATAAAATGAAAAAGTTTGAGTCTTATGGAAAATGTTATTTTTGTAAAAGAACTTTCAGTAAAAAGGGCATGACAAGACATTTACAGTCGTGCAGTAAAAGAAAAAATATATTAAGAGTAGTATTTTAAGGAGACCATGAAATTCTCAGTCCGAGTTTCTTATCCTGAAACTGGAAAATATAATTGGTTTGAAACTGTTGGAGTTTATAAAGATTTAGGCTTTGTGGAAGTTGCTTTCCTTAACCCTAAATTATTCTTAAAAATTGATATAAAAGATATTCTTGAACCTTTCAAGAAAACCAATATTAAAGCTTCGTCAATACACTTTGCCCAGTTTAGCCTTTCCAACCTTAATTTATTTTCCATGGTTTTTGATAAGACTATAAAGATTGCAAATTCACTAAATTGCAATCTTATAGTCATCCACCCAAGCATGTGTAAGTATGAGACAATAAAAAGATTTCTGGAAGAAGAAGTAGATCCGGTTCTCAAAAAAGGAGGATTATATTTATGCTGGGAGACTTTTGAAAGCAGAAGAAGAATATTTGGCGGAGTAGATAAAATGTTTAATTTCTGTAGAAATACCTTTTTTCACCGAATTTGCTATGATTTTTCTCATATCCATAGGGAACAGGAAGAAATCCTTAAGGATATTAAAGAAAATATTGATATTATTAAAATATTTCATATATCAAATAGGATAAAAAACAGTATAAAACAGCATTACCCTATATATTATAATGAAGAAGAGATGGCTCTGGATTTTGATAAAATATTTTCTTTTCTAAAAAAAAGAAAATTCAGTGGCCATTTAGTTTTGGAATATTTACCCCAGTTTCATTCACAATTATTGCTGGACGGATTGAAACTAAAAAATATATATGGGTGCGAATAAATTCATCTCAAACTTTTCCATACTTGATGCCAGGAGATTCTAGAAAATTAAATACTTATTTCTACAAACTATTACAATAATTTCTCCCAATCAGATCTCTTTATACCGGCTTGCCTCAATATCCTTAATAAAAGTTCTTTTCCAATATCTGTTTTATGAGGATTGGGTAATCGGACAGTGATATTTCCTTTTGCCATAAATTGGTGTTTTCCGCCAGAATATAGTCCAGAAAAGCCCAGTTTCTTAAAATATCTTATTAAATCTTTTCTTTTTATTTGACCAATTTTGGCCATTATACCGCAATTTCCTTTATTTTTAATTCAATTCCATCGACTTCCGGTATAGGTAGATTTCTGGAGATTCTAAAAAAAAGCCATTCCTCTAAAACCTCTTCAAGCTCTTCTCTGCATTTTTCCAAAGTACTGGAATTTGCATAAACCCCTTCAAATCCAGGAATCTCTCCATAAAAGGTATCATCATCTTCAAGTATTTCATATCTTGCTTTTTTCATTGCTGACAAGATAAATTTAGATAACATTTATTTTCCTTTCGTCTAATAGATTTTTTAATTATAACAAAAAATTATGCTTTATACTCTTTTAAAATATCCAAATTTTATGATAAGAAAAACATTTAAAAGAGATTCATAAATACAATTTTACAGAAATAACGAGTCAAATGAAATATATTTCTTCTAAGTTATTTTCTTAATACCAAAGTCAAATCTAAATATATCAAGAATTTTATTCTCAATATTATCAGTAATATAAATATCTTTTTTAAAAATATAACTATTTAAATATAGAGGGAAAAGCAAGGGATAATGAATATTAGGTAGAAAAAAAATTCTTCATCATAAGGTTATAAAGATTTTTGCAGATTTCAGTGATTTTTCAGATTTAGCGATAAAAAACATTTTTCTATACTATGTTGAAATTATTTAAAATTAAGATCTTAATAACTACAATATAGAAATATTTTTGACTTCAAATTAATAAGGGGTATAATATTGATTGAACAATTATGGTACTTAATTGTGCATCACAGTAAACAATATGAAACCATAATTTCTATTACATGTAATAATTCACTATAGATTATAGAAAGTTACGCCGATATTTTCTTTGGATATTCCTATAGGAATATTGCAATAAATAGTTGTATTAACGTTATTTAGATTAGTTTTTTAATACTGCTATTGTTAGGGTATCTGGTAAATACAACCCCTGGTATCTGTGGTACACCACCCGGGTATCTGTCAGATACCCCCTTCTTTTTACCCTTCCTACCAGGTTTTGGATTCAATAAAGTATACAGATTTGATGTAGATCATCAATAAATGATTAATTTTAATGCAAAAAGCCAGGTATTACCGTGCTCTTAATAATTATACTTATTAATTAAAACTCCCTGAAAAATTTATGTTACATGTGCATAATGTATCTTCTTAAGATACTAATTGCACTTCAAGGTAATATTAAGGAATGGATAAAACGCACTTTGTAGATATTGAACCAGAATGTCGGGTACTTTGTTATCAATAGATAAAGTGATTTTTTCCAGTTTTTACAAAAGCTTTGACCTGCGGTAGTATTTTTTCCTCTTTTTATACAACTTTAAAAGAAATTCGATATTTTTATCCCTGTAATCATAGATAGCCTTTCTGCCTTTAGATCTTAGAATCCTTCCAATATACTGAATCAATTTTCCTTCAAAAGAAAAGGGATAAACCAGGAATATGCTGCTTAGATTTTCTGTATCCAATCCTTCTCCCAATAACTGTCCAGTGGTAATCAAAACCTGAAAATTACCTGACTCTATCTGCTTCATCTTTATTTTTCTTAAAGACCTAGAATCATCGCCTGTGATAGTGATAACTTCACATATAGATTTTAAATAAATATTTAACACATCTACATGTTCTTTTCTTTCAGTTAATACCAATACCTTCTTACTGGGCTCTAATTCTTTTTTAATATCATCAACTATTAATCTATTTCTATCTGAATCAAAAATCAGTACCTTTGATAGCATTTGAAAATCATCGGTCTTATTGTCGTAGGGAAGATATAGATTAGTATCTCTTATATTTAGCTGGATATCTTCTTCAAATATACCAGTAGCCACCTGGTCAATATCATCAGTATTGCAAATAATATCCCCTATATATAAGAAGATCATTTTCTCATCATTATATTTTCTTTTTGGTGTAGCGGTCAGTCCAAAAATATAATACGGATTAAAATTCACTATTGCCTTTCTGAAACTTTTTGCAGGAATGTGATGACATTCATCAATAAGGATGGTACCAAATGAGTTACTCAGGTCTTTTAAATCCAGAAATCTTGTCAAGCTTTGAATCATTGCTACAGTGACAAATTTTGAAACTTTCTTTTTATTTGCTGAAATTTGACCGATATCCTTTTTGACAAGTCCTAAAAAATCCTGAATTCTTCCAATCCACTGATCATATATTTGTTTTCTGTGCACAATTATAAGAGCCGGCTGACATTTTCTTGCTATTAGTTCTATTCCTATAATTGTCTTTCCAAAACCCGGGGGTGCAACTATAACTCCCTCCTGCGTGTTTTCACAATTATCAATCACCTGTATTTGAATACTATTCAGTTGGATTTTGGAATTAAACTCAAGATTATCAAGTTTTGTTCTTTTATCAAAAATCTCAAATTTGATCTTTTTTTCATTACAGAAATCTACCAGCTGGTTTAAAAACCCTCTTGGTACCATAATGGTTTCCTTCGATTCTGTAATAAGATTAAAAAACTTCTGAACGCCATATACGCTTCTACCAATTTTTTGTTTGATTATATACTCGCTATTTATGAAATTAAGATTACTCCTTAAGAAATTTGCCAGGTCTTTATTGATTTGGTGTTTATTCAAGACTATTTGATTTTTTAATGTGATTGATAATTTACCAGTTTTAAATAATTTTTTATCCTCAGCAATATTAAAACTATTTAATTTTTCATCTTCAATTATTTTTAAATAAAGTTCGTCTAATTTTATACTAGACACCTTCTTCATTTTATTTAGATAGCTCCATTGGTCTGGAATAGGATCAAAATTCTTGGGATCTAAAATAACCGTTTTATCTTCTTTTAAATATTTGCCGTTTAAAGGTAAGGCAATTAAATTCCCAAAACCTTTGCCTGAATGGTAGTCCTGATTAGGAAAGATCCTGTCAAAACTGACTTCTTTATCAAATTTTGAAAGATCAAATACTTTTCTGATTATTTCTAAAAATATTCTACGGCTCTTTGCTGCGGGATATTTATCTTTAAAAAATATCCATAAGTGAGCACCCATTCCTGATAAAGATTTTTCAATGTAGACAGGAATTTTTAATGACTTGCATTCATTAATAAATCTCTTTGAATCTTTCTCCCAGTCTTTTCTATCAAAATCTACAGCAATAAAATAAGAGGTGTTGTCTTCAAGCAAGGGATAAATACCTATAAAATGAGCTCCTAATAGATGTTTTTTCACTACATCTTTTGTTAATGGTACTTTTTCTTTGTTACTGAAACTTTGAAAATTCCCACCCTTTGCTTTGTGGTTTAAGTATTCATTCCAATCAAATCTGTATGCAGGAGCATATCCAGATCTTCCATGTTTTTCCCATCTCTTTGCATAAATATCATTTCTACCTCTAAAAAGAGACATATAAAGGTTTAATTGTTCTTCACTTATGTGTTTCATTTTTTAGAAGTTAATTCTTCCTACAAGCTCTATATTTTACATATTATTTTCATTGAGGATTTCTTAATTCTGCTAATTTTTTTTCAACAGAAGATTGTATTCTAGAGTCCGGAATTTTTTCAATCCATTTACTAGCTTTCTTAAAGCTAAATGATTTATGGAAATACAATTCTGGAAAGTAACTAAACTGTTTTTTCTTTCTGGCAGACAGGTAAAGACTATCAATTAATGCTTTTTCTGGCTCTGCTATAAGGAAATTGCCATTTCCTTTATACCAGTCAAACCCATCAAAAAATGAAGGTGATATCTGATGTATAAAAAATGTTCCTACTTTTGTATGAATTTTTTTTGTATGAATTGTTGAAGCTAAATTTATTTCCTGAGGAATTTGTTCGATTATTCCATACAGGTGAAGTGCACTTATGAAAGAGACATAAGCTCTGTTTTTTGGCAGTAAAAAAGGAATTATGCTGTATGGGCTTAGCCTTTCATTTCCAGTTTCTGCCCAGATACCTCTGGCCACTTTAAAAACAAGTCCTTTTCTTTCGAGGATGTTAAGCATTTGTGAAGCGTTAGATAACGAACTGTAAGAAAGCATTGCTGCTTCACGTGTAGTAAAAACGGGCCTATTTAGTTTTTTAGCAAATGTTAAAATAGACTGTCTAACCATATTTATTCATTAATCCCTCTATCAAGCTTGCTACCTTCAGTTTGATTCCATCCCAAAAAAGCGTTTTACCATAAATAACTTGTTCATCAGGTGGTAAAAATGAAACTACGCTATCACGAAACTGCTCAAACGTGACGGAAAATAAATTTTCATATGCTT